>DATLTC010000053.1 GCA_035533755.1 Gemmatimonadaceae bacterium | reverse complement strand
TCCTCACGCCACGTTCGGCCTGCGCGTGGGCTACGACGCCGCCATGGCGCAGAGCGATCTGTTCTCGTTCGTCACCAACGACCTCACGCTCAAGCGCAGCGACTTCAGCAGCCCCACGGTGCAGACCGACTTCGGCTTCAGCCTGAGTCCGCGGGTGGACGCCGTGCTCGGCCTCGGCTATTCGCGGTCCGTGGCCCAATCGCAGTATCGCGGCTGGCTCGACAACAACAATCTGCCCATCCAGCAGGGCACGGAGTTCACGCGCGTTCCCCTCACCGTGAACCTCAAGGCGTACCTGCAGCCACCCGGTCGTTCGCTCGGACGCTTCGCCTGGGTGCCGGCGCGGGTCGCGCCGTACGTCGGCGCCGGTGTCGGGTCCATGTGGTACAAGTTCCGCCAGTCGGGGGACTTCATCGACACGACCACCACCAACGTCTTCAATGACACGTTTAGCTCGTCGGGGTGGACCCCCATGGCGGACGTCTTCACCGGGGCGGATTTCTCCATCTCGCCGAGTATGGCTCTCACCGTAGAGGCACGTTATGCTTGGGCGAAGGGTGCGTTGAGCAATGACTTTGCGGGTTTCAATCGACTTGACCTGTCCGGCGTTTCGCTCACCGGCGGCCTCACCTTCAGGTACTGAGGGGATCGGCATATGAAGAATCCAACGATGCTTGCCTTGCGCGCCGTGTCGACGAGCGCGCTCGTGGCCGCCGCCGCGCTGAGCCTTTCGGCTTCGCCGGCCGCCGCGCAGACCGGGCGCGCCGACGCCCGCTGGGACGCCTGGATGGGCTGCTGGCAACCCGCCGCCGCGCCCTCCGGCGCCGGCACGCCGCTCATGTGCGTGGTGCCCGCGTCGGGCACCTCGGCCGTGGACATCATGACCGTGACCAACGGCAAGATCACGGCGCGCGAACGCGTCGACGCCACCGGGCAGCGCATCGTCACCGCGCGTGAAGGGTGCACGGGATGGGAGAGCGCTTCCTGGTCCGGCGACGCCGAGCGCGTGTACCTGCACTCCGACTACTCGTGCGGGAACGGCGTGCGGCGCGAGACGACCTCGCTCATCGCCATGTCGGCCAACGGCGAGTGGCTCGACGTGCAGGGTCTCACCTCGGGCAAGAATTCCGGCGTGCGCGTGAATGTCTATCGCGAGGCCAGCAACCCCGCCAACCTGCCGCCGGAGATCACGGCGGCGCTGGGCAATCGCTCACTCGCCATGAGCGCGGCGCGCATCTCCGCCGCGTCGCCGCTGAACCTGGACGACATCGCCGAAGCATCGCACCACCTGGATGCGCCGGTGGTGGAAGCCTGGCTGGCCAATCGCGGAGATGTCCCCGCCGTGGACGGCGACCAGCTCGTGCAGCTCGCCAACGCTGGCGTGCCCGGCCGCGTGCTCGACGTGCTGGTGGCGATGTCGTATCCCAACAAGTTCGCCATCCGGCCGGCGGGACAGGGGCAGCCCGGCGCGTACGGCGACGCCGTGGCTCCGGGCCGCTTGAACGGCGTGGTGGGCAGCACCGCCGGCGACTCGACACGCGCGGCGTGTCCGTATTCGGCGTTCGGCTGGGACTACTACAACAACTGCGCCTACTCCCCGTATGCCTACTCGATGTGGGGTAACCCCTACGGCTATTACTCCCCGTACGGCTACTACTCCCCCTATTCGAACTTCGGGTACGGCTACGGATACGGCGGCTATGGCTACGGTGGCTACGGATACGGTGGCTGGTATCCGGGGGCGCAGCCCGTGGTCGTGGTCGTGAATCCCAACCAGGGCGCGCACGGCCGCGTGGTGAAGGGCCGCGGCTACGTGCAGGGGCAGGGGCAGAGCACGGGTTCCTCGGGAGCCCGCGGTTCGTGGGCGCCTTCGGGCGGCGGTGGCTCGTCGTCCGGCTCGGCGGGAAGCGCGGGATCGTCGTCCGGCAGTTCGGGCGGCCGCACCGCGCACCGCACCGGCGGCGGCCATTAGTCGTCGCGAACGCTGGATGCACGACGGCGCCGGGGGCATTCGCTTCCGGCGCCGTCGTGCATCCGGCCCGTCCGCCGTGCACGGACGGCGGTTCAGTTGCCGGTGGCCCGCCCCGTGAGCACCGTGATGTTGTCGGTGCCCCCGCGCGCGAGCGCGAGTTCCACGAGGGCCCGGCAGACCTGCTCCGAAGACGTCATCGTGCGCAGGTGCTCCGCGATCTCGTCATCCGAAACGTGCTTGGTGAGTCCGTCGCTGCAGAGCAGCAGGACGCTGCCGCGCTGCCGGATGTTGAGGTGCGCCACTTCGGGCGTGGCCTCCTCGGCGCCGATGGCGCGGGCGAGCACGTGGCTGTATGGCGATGCCGCCGCCCGCTCGGGCGGCAGGACGCCCATGTCCACCAGGTCCTGGGCCACGGTCTGGTCGCGGGTGACCTGCCGCAGCTCGCCGTTGGCGTAGAAGTAGCAGCGACTGTCGCCCACCTGGACCACGTACGCCCACGGCCACACCGCGATCACGAGCGTGAGCGTGGTGGCCATGACCCGCGGCAGATCCCGCGCCGCCGCCTGGGCGAGCACGGCCGCGTGGGCTTCGAGCGCCGCCGCGCGCAGCGACCCCAGGAACTCCTCGTCGGCGGTGGTGCCCGCCTGGTGGCAGCACCGCATGGTGGACGACACGTACCGGGTGATCGATTCCACGGCGAGCTGGCTGGCCTCGCCCCCCTCGCTCCCGCCGCCCACCCCGTCGGCCACGAGCATGATCGTCGCCAGCCGCTCGCCGTGCACGGGCAGTCGCTCGGGCGACGGCAAGCTCGTGGCGTGGATCACGACCTGCGCGTGGATGGTGCCCAGCAGGAAGTGATCCTGATTCTCGGTCCGCACGTGCCCCGGATGCGTGAGGCCGAACAGATCGAGTTCGTTGTCGCGTGGGCGAGATCCGGTAGACGCCGAGATCGCGCCCGCCAGCGGGTCGGCGTGGGTCACGGGTGTCGGCGGCTACTGGCCGCGTCGCCCGGACTTGGCCGACGTCGTCTTGGGCTTGACGATCGGAGCGGGCCGGTGCACGGGCGCCGACGGCGGCGCCTTCAGCGTGTCGGCTTCAGGGTGCGACGGCTGTTTGCGCGAGAAATCGGGGATCTGGGTGCGATGCTTCTTCACGGAGTCTCCGGCGTGGGGGTCCACACTGCCTGCAAGCTCGCGCATTTCCATTGGCGGGACCAGTGGGCGGACCCGCGCCGCGGGGGTTCATTTCTTTTCGGGGGCGCGATAGCGTTCTCCCCCATGACCCCACGCATCGCTGAACTCGCCGGCCATGTTGGCCAATCCGTCACCGTCCGCGGTTGGGTGACCCACGTTCGTTCCTCGGGCAAGATCGCGTTCGCCGTGATCCGGGATGGCACCGGAACGGCGCAGGCGGTGTTCGTGAAGAGCCAGGTGGCCCCCGAGGTATGGGAGCGGTTTGCCGAGCTGACGCTGGAGACCTCGGTGGCCGTGACCGGCGAGGTGCGCGCCGAGCCGCGCTCGCCGGGCGGCTACGAGCTGGGCGTGACCGGTCTGGAGATCATCGGCACCAGTCCCACCGACTATCCCATCCAGCCCAAGGAGCACGGGATCGACTTCCTGCTCGACAACCGGCATCTCTGGCTGCGCAGTCCGCGCCAGCGGGCCATCGCCAGCGTGCGCAACGAGCTCGAGCAGGCCATCCACGACTTCTTCTACGCGCGCGGGTTCCTGCGCGTGGACACGCCCATCCTCACGGCGGCCATCGGCGAGCGCAGCGGGCTGTTTTCCACCGAGTACTTCGAGGAGGGCACGGCGTATCTGGCGCAGACCGGCCAGCTGTACGGCGAGGCGGCGGCCGCGGCATATGGAAAGATATATACGTTCGGCCCCACCTTCCGCGCCGAGAAGTCCAAGACGCGGCGGCACCTGACCGAGTTCTGGATGATCGAGCCCGAGGTGGCGTGGAACGATTCGGAGGACAACATGAAGTTGCAGGAGGACTTCGTGTCGTACCTGGTGCAGCGGGTGCTGGAGCGGCGGCAGGCGGAGTTGAAGGAGCTGGAGCGCGACGTGAGCAAGCTGGAAGCCGTGAAGGCGCCCTTTCCGCGCATCAACTACACCGACGCCGTGGCCACGCTGCAGAAGAAGGGCAGCACCGTGAAGTGGGGCGACGATCTGGGCGCCGAGGACGAGGCGCTGCTGGTGGAGGACTACGCGACGCCCGTGTTCGTGATCAACTATCCCAAGGAGGCCAAGGCCTTCTATATGAAGGAGAACCCGGACGATCCGCGCACCGTGTTGTGCGACGACTGTCTGGCGCCCGAGGGGTACGGGGAGATCATCGGCGGGTCGCAGCGCGAGGACGACTACGATCGTCTGGTGCAGCGGATCACCGACGAAGGGCTGCCGATGGACGCGTACGGGTGGTATCTGGAACTGCGCAAGTACGGGACCTTCACGCACGCCGGGTTCGGGCTCGGGCTCGAGCGGACGGTGGCGTGGATCTGCGGGCTGCAGCACATCCGGGAAGTGATCGCCTTTCCGAGGATGATGTACCGGCTGCGGCCGTGACGGCGGGAGACGGGAGAGGTCGGTCCTACCCCTCTACCGTCCTACCGCCCTACCGTCCCCTCTACAGCCCTTCCGCCTTCGCTTCATCCCATAACCCATCCAACGTCTCCAGGCCGGCGGTCCGCACGTCCACCCCCCGCGCCTTCGCCTTCTCCTCGATCTTCTCGAATCGTCGCGTGAACTTCGCGTTGGCCCTGTCCAGCGCCAGCGCCGGATGCACCCCCGCCTTGCGGCACACGTTCACCACCGCGAACAGCAGATCGCCCATCTCGGCTTCCAGTAGTCCATGAGCGTTATCATATAGCGGCCCGTGCTCCGGCCGCTCGGGCATCGCCGCCAGCTCGGCCCGCACCTCGCCCAGTTCCTCCTCCACCTTCTCCAGCGGGCCCGCCACGTCGGGCCAGTCGAACCCCACCCCCGCGGCGCGCTCCTGCAGCCGGAACGCGCGGTGCAGGCTGGGCAGCCCCGACGGCAAGCCGTCGGCGATGCGCTCCCGCTTCTTTGCCTTCTGCGCTTCCCACGGCTCCCGCACCCCGTCGCCGTACAGATGCGGATGCCGCGCCTTCATCTTCGCGATGAACGTCCCCGCCACGTCGTCGATGGTGAACGCGCCCCGCTCCTCGGCCACCACGGAGTGGAACAGCACCTGGAACAGCAGGTCGCCCAACTCCTCCTTCAGCTGCCCATCGTCCCCCAGGCGGATCGCGTCGTCCACCTCGTGCGCCTCCTCGATCAGATAGGGGCGCAGCGATTCGTGCGTCTGCGCCGCGTCCCATTCGCAGCGCTTGCGCAGATCTCTCATCAATGCAAGCGTATCTTCAAGTGGCTGTTTCACTTGCCTCGCCTCCGTGCGTCCGATATACTACCCGCCCTGCAAATGATAGCTCAATGATACGGGACATGACGCGCGCCTGGGTCGAGATCGACCTCGGAGCGCTGACGCGCAATGCAGCCCGGGTCGCCGCCGCGGCGCGCGTGCCGCTGCTGCCGATGATCAAAGCCGACGCCTATGGTCTGGGCGCGGTGGGCGTGGCGCGCGCGCTCGAAGCGGTGGACCCCTGGGGCTACGGCGTCGGCACCATCGAAGAGGGCGAGGAACTCCGCGCCGCCGGCATCACGCGCCCCATCCTCGTGGTCACGCCCATCCTGCCCGAGACCTTCGACGCCGCGCGCGCCGCCGGCCTCCGGCCCGCCCTCGGCGACCGCGATGCCATCGCCGCCTGGGGCCCGAGCGGCGCGCCCTGGCACCTGTCCATCGACACCGGGATGAATCGCGCCGGCGTGCCCTGGCGCGAGATCGGCGAGGTCCGCGAACTCCTGGCCCGGTATCCGCCCGAGGGCGCGTTCACGCACTTCCACTCCGTGCTCAAGGACCGGGCATCGGTGGCGGCGCAGACGCAGCGATTCACCGACGCGCTGTCCACGCTCGCCGTGCGCCCGCAACTGCTGCACGCCGAGTCGTCGGCGGCCATCGAACACGCCGCGGGCCCGTCGCGATGGGACCTCGTGCGGCCCGGCATCTTCCTGTATGGCGTGGGCACCGCGGCCGGGCTCGATCCCCAGCCCGTCGTGGCCGTGCGGGCGCGCATCGTCGAGCTGCGCGCCATCCGCGACGGCGACACCGTGAGCTATGGCGCCACCTATCCGCCGCCCGGTTCGCACCCCGAAGACTGGCCGCGCCGCATCGCCACGCTGCCCCTCGGCTACGCCGACGGCTATCGTCGCGCCCTGGGAAATCGCGGATGGGCCCTGGTCCATGGGCGCCGCGTGCCCGTGGCCGGCGCCGTGACCATGGACATGACCATGGTCGACGTGACCGACGTGCCCTGCGCGGTGGGCGACGTCGTCACGCTCATCGGCCGCGACGGCGACGATCTGCTCACCGTGCAGGACATCGCGCGGTTCGGACACCTGTCGCCGTACGAACTGCTCACCGAACTGCATTCGCGCCTGCCGCGCATCTACGGAGACCAGCCATGACCAAACGCGCCGCCATCGTCGTGCTCGACGGGGTCGGCATGGGCGCGGCCCCCGACGCCGCCGCCTACGGCGACGTGGGCAGCGACACGCTGGGCAACCTGTCGCGGGCCATTCCCGGCGGATTCGATCTTCCCAACCTGCAGCGCGCCGGCCTGGGCAACATCGCGCCGCTGGCCGGCGTCGCGCCCGAGCGCCACGCCACGGCGGCGTGGGGGCTCATGGAGCCCAACTCGGCCGGCAAGGACAGCACCACGGGACATTGGGAGATCGCCGGCCTCCACCTGGCGCGGCCCTTTCCCACCTATCCCCGTGGATTCCCGGCTGATGTGGTGGACGAATTCGCGCGGCTCACCGGACGGGGCGTGATCGGCAACATGGTCAGCAGCGGAACCGTCGTCATCGACCGCTTCGGGCCGGAGCATCAGCGCACGGGCCAATGGATTCTCTACACCTCGGCCGATTCGGTCTTCCAGATCGCCGCCCACGAGGCGGTGATTCCGCTCGCCGAGCTGTACGAGGGGTGCCGGATCGCGCGCCGCATGCTGCAGCCGCCGCACGACGTGTCGCGCGTCATCGCGCGTCCGTTCGAAGGGGTGCCGGGCGCCTACCGCCGCACGGCCAATCGCCGCGATTTCTCCATCCAGCCGCCCGGGGAAACGCTGCTCGACGCGCTCCAGACGGCCGGGATTCCGCGCCACGGGGTGGGCAAGGTGGACGACCTGTTCGCGGGGCGTGGGATCACCTCGCGCCACTTCGCCAACAATGCCGGTGGGCTGGTGGCCATCGCCGACTGGATCGGAGGCGACGCCGGTGGGTTCCTGTTCGCCAACCTACTAGATTTCGACCAACAATTCGGGCACCGGAACGACATTCCGGGGTTTTATGGTGCGCTGCGGGAATTCGACGCGGCGCTTCCCGGCCTCCTGTCCGCGCTCCACGAGGACGATCTCCTGTTCATCACGGCTGACCACGGCAACGACCCGACCACGGCATCCACCGACCACGCGCGCGAGTGCGTGCCGTTGCTGGTGCTCGGCGGCCGCGTCCAGCCGCGGGACCTGGGGCGGCGCAGCACGTTCGCGGACCTGGGCGCCACGGTGTCCGAATGGTTCGGCCTCACGTACCGGGGGCGCGGCACGTCGTTCCTGGCCGAGTTGGTCGCCGCATGACGGTTCGCGCGGCCACCGGTGACGCGTCGAGTGCCCTCGTGGCGCGCACGCTGGCCGAGTTGCGCAACCGCGCGGCCGAGGCCATGGAGCGGGCCTACGCGCCGTACTCGCAATTCCGCGTGGGCGCGGCACTTCTGGCATTGGACGGCACGATCACCGCGGGCTGCAACGTGGAGAACGCCGCCTATCCCGCCGGCGTGTGCGCCGAGCGCGTGGCGCTGGGCGCGGCGGTGGCCGAGGGGCGGCGCGAGTTCCTTGCCGTGGCGATCGCGACCGAGGCCGAGGAGCCGACGCCGCCGTGCGGCGTCTGCCGCCAGGCGCTCGTGGAATTCGCGCCGGAACTGGTGGTGCTCAGCGTCACGCGGGGCGGGCGCGAGGCGCGTTGGACGTTGAACGAATTGCTGCCCCACGCCTTCACGCCCCACTCTCTGGATCACAGTCGTCACTAGTCACCCGTGGACGGTCGTAGTGCACTTGCCCCGTAGCCGATGGGTTGTATTTGCGGTCGCGGCAGTGGTCGCCGCCGGTATCGGCGCCTGCAGCGATAATCTCGAATCGAACGCCGCCTGCCCCTCGCTCTGTCCGGGGTTGGCGGATTCGCTGCGCGATACGGTGGTGGATGCGGTGATGATCGACTCGTCCGTCTCCGGCTTCCCGGCCATCGGGCAGGAGCCGTTCCTGCTCATCGGGACGCGGGGCGACACGCTCGATACCCGCGCCATCATCCGCTACGACTCGCTGCCCACCTTCTACGTGCCCACCAACTCGCCGACGGATTCGGCGATCGTCGGCGTGGACAGCGCGTCGCTCATGCTGCGGGTGGACACCTCCGAGACCAAGCCCGGCGCGCCGGTGACGATCAGTCTGTACGACGTCGATACGGGCGGCACCGACAGCTCGGCCACCGACACCGCCGTTGCCGTGCTCGCGCCCCTGTTCTCGCCCGACCGCCTGCTGGGTTCCAAGACCTTCGCGCCCGAGTCGCTGGTCGACAGCTTGAAGGTGCCGCTGTCCAACGATTCCGTGTACTACAAGCTCTCGCATGGCCGGCCCCTGCGCATCGGCATCCAGGTCACCGGCACCGATCGCGCGCAGATCCGCATCGGCACGTCGGTCAATTTCGTGCCGCCACAACTGATGTTCAAACCGGCGCCCCACGGCGACACCACGGGGGTGACCTTCCTCTCGCTGTCGCCGATGACCCGGACGCCGGTGGGGAGTCCGCTCATCAACGATCTGCAGGATTACCTGATCGTGCTCAAGGGCACGCCCAACACCACGGCGCCGCTCCTCACCGTGGGCGGCCTGCCGGGACACCGCGTGTATCTGCGGTTCAACTTGCCGTCGTCGATCGTCGATTCGTCCACCGTGGTGCGGGCCACGCTGCTGCTCATGCAGGTGCCCAACCCCCTCTCGCCCGATGCCCGCGACAGCACCACGGTGTGGCCGCAGGCGCTGCTCGCGTCGTCGGCGATCACCGATCTGGGCCGCGCGTTGCGGCTGCTCGCCGCGGCGGGCGCGATCGGACTCGATACGCTCGAGCGGTTCGCGCCGGCCGACAGCGGACTCCGCCAGTTTGAGATGGTGCAGCTCGTGCGGGCCTGGCACACTGGGCTCACGGCCACCGATCCGCGGGCCCTCGCGCTCCGGACGGCCCTCGAAGGGGAGAGCGGGGCCGAATACTGGTTCTACTCGTCCAAGGGACCGCTGGCGTTGCGCCCCCGCATTCGCCTCACCTATGCTCCGAATCGGTCGGTCGGAGGGTCGCCATGACAACCCGGATCCCGTGCGTTCGCGGCCTGCTGCTCGTCGCCGCCGCGTGCCTCGTGCCGGCGCTCGCTGCGGCGCAGGGCAATCTCAGCGTGCAGGGGTTGGGCTACCCGCCCGGACAGTTCAGCGCCCGCTCGCTGGGCACCGGCGGCGCAATCGGCGAGATGGACCCCACCTCGCCGGTGAACCCGGCGGCGATCATCGAATTCGGCGCTCCGGCGCTGTCCATGCAGATGGAGCCCGAATTCCGCAGCGTCACGGCCAACGGCTCCTCGCAGTCGTCCAGCACGCAGCGGTTCCCGGTGTTCGTCGCCGCCATGCCGTTCGGGGAACACTTCATGGTGGGCGCGTCGTCGTCCACGCTGCTCGATCGCAGCTGGCAGACCACCTCGCCGCAGCAGCAGCTGATCGCCGGCGACACCGTGCGATTCAACTCCACCACCAAGAGCGACGGATCGTTGAACGACCTCGCCCTGACGTTCGCCTATGTCCCGAGGTCGTGGCTGCGCCTGGGCGTGGCCCTGCACGCCGTCAACGGGCGCGATGTGGTGACCACCAGCCGCTTCTTCGAAGATACGGTGCGGTATGGCAACACCAGCACGCCCATCGCCACCACGTACGCCGGCAATGCGCTGTCGGCCGGCGTGGAATTCGTCGAGCCGTCGCTGGGCGGCATCGCGATCTCGTACCGCCGCGGCGGACCGCTGGAGCAGAAGATCGGCGACACCACGCTCGCCACGGCGCACGTGCCCGACCACTTCGGCGTCGGCGTCGTGTTCAGCGGCTTTTCCGGCACCACGCTCGCGTTCCGGACGGCGTACGACAAGTGGGCCGCGCTGGGATCGCTGGACGCGGCCAATGGGGCGGCGATGAACTCGTGGGATTCGTCGGTCGGCGCCGAATTCACCGGACCGCGACTGGGCGATATCCCGCTCGCGTTCCGCGTCGGCTCGCGGTGGCGCAACCTGCCGTTCCCGGCGGCGGGCCATCAGGTGCACGAAGGATCCCTGGCCGGCGGCGTGGGGCTCACCCTCGCCCAGGGCCGGGTGCTGTTCGATGCAGGCTTGGTGCGCGCGTCGCGCAGTGCCGGCATCGGCGTCACCGAATCGGCGTGGACGTTGAGCATGGGGCTCACCGTACGCCCCTGAGCCGCGGCCGTGGAGACAAGCACCCGTCCCGCTGACGCCCCGCTGATCCTCGTCGCCGACGACGTCGAGGCCAACGTGGAGCTGCTGTTCGACCAGCTCCACGTGCTGGGATTCCGCGCCATCGCCGCCACCGATGGCCCGTCGGCCCTCACCGCCGCGTTCGAGCACCACCCCGACCTCTGCATCCTCGACGTCGCGATGCCGCCCGGCGCGTTGGACTGCGACGAGCGCGACACCGGCTTCGAGGTCTGCCGCCGCATCAAGCGCGATCCGCGCACCGCCCGCGTGCCCGTCATCTTCGTCACCGCGCTCAACGACACCACCGACCGCCTCAAGGGCATCGAGGCGGGGGGCGACGACTTCCTCACCAAGCCGCACAACCGCCTCGTCCTCGGCGCGCGCGTGCGCAGTCTGCTCCGGCTCAAGGGCGCGATGGACGCCCTCGAAGAGAGTTCGCGCAAGATGCGCGAACTCGAGAAGCTGCGCGACGACCTCATGAAGATGATCGTCCACGATCTCAAGTCGCCGCTCGCCGCCGTGCTCGCCACGCTCGAGATGCTGCTCGACGAGGACTTCGGCCCCCTCACGCCCAATCAGCGGCGCGCCCTCCTCGAAACCGAGGGTCGCGCCGAGGATCTGCTGTCGCTCATCGAGGACCTGCTCGAGATCCGCCGCATCGAGGAGACGAACATCGTGCTCAAGCTGGAGCCGATCGCCCCCGCCGCGATGCTCAACGAGATCGTCCACGAGTGGAGTTCGCGCTTCCAGCAGGACGGCGCCACGGCCACCGTCGACGTCACCGACGACGCGCCCGTGTTCGAGGCCGACAAGCCCCTGCTGCGCCGCGTGCTCGGCAATCTCGTCCAGAACGCGCTCACGCACTCCGCCCACGCCGTGGCCATCCAGCTCAGCGCGCGCCGCGAGGGCGACGGCATCCTGTTCACCGTGGCCGACAACGGGGCCGGCATTCCCCCGGAGTACCAGGACATCATCTTCCGCAAGTTCGAACAGGTGCACACGCCCAACGCGCCCCAGCTGCGCGGCTCGGGGCTGGGGCTCGCTTTCTGCAAGTTGGTCGTCGGCGCGCACGGCGGCCGCATCTGGGTGCAGAGCGCCGGGGCCGGCCAGGGGAGCGCGTTCCACTTCACGCTGCCGCTGCATCCGCCCCCGCCGCCCGAGACGCCGGCCGCGGCCAGAACGACGCGCGCGTGAAGGTGTATCTCCGCACGTTCGGCTGCCGCGCCAACCATGCGGATAGCGAGGCGGTCCGCGCCGTCGTCGCCGGCGCCGGCCACCAGCTCGTGGACGCGCCCGAGGACGCCGACGTCGCGGTGTTCAATTCGTGCGCCGTCACGGCCGACGCCGAAGCCGATCTCCGGCAGGCCGTCCGCCGCGCCGCGCGGCGCGCGCCCGCCATCCGCAGCGTGGTCATGGGGTGCGTGGCCGGACTCGCCGACCGCGAGCCCGCGCTCCTCGCCCTGCCGTCGGTGTCGCACGTCGTGCCCGGCGGCGACGTGGCCCGCGTGGCCGACGCCCTCGGCATCGCGCCCGATCGCGCCGCCGCCATCGGCGGGCCGCAGCAGTCCACGCGCGCCCTGCTGCGCATCCAGGACGGCTGCGACGAGCACTGCACCTTCTGCGCCACCACGCTCGCCCGCGGCGCCAACCGCAGCCGGCCGGCCGCCGACCTGGTGCGCGAAGCGGCGGCGCTGGCCGGCCACCACCCGGAGATCGTCCTTACCGGCGTGCACATCGGGACGTACGGCGTGGACCTCGGCTCGTCGCTCTCGGCGCTGCTCGATCGCCTGCTGCGCGAGGTGCCGGACGTTCGCTTTCGCCTCTCGTCGGTCGAGGCCACCGAAGTCGACGCGCCGCTCTGCCGACTGCTGCGCGCCGGCGGCCGCGTCGTGCCCTTTCTGCACGCGCCGCTGCAGTCGGGCTCGGCGGCGATGCTGCGCCGCATGGGCCGCCACTGGTACACGCCCGAGCGATACGCCGAGGCCGTCGAGCGGGTGGTGGCCCACCGCGCCGTGTTCGGGCTCGGCGCCGACGTGATCACCGGGTTTCCCGGCGAGACCGATCGCGACCACTCCGCCACGGTGGCCCTCTGCGAACGGCTGCCCTTCACCTACCTCCACGTGTTCCCGTTCTCGCTGCGTCCCGGGACCGCGGCCGAGCGGCTGCCGGGCCGGGTGGCCGACACCGTGGCCCGCGCGCGCGCCGCCGAGATGCGGGCCCTGGCCCACCGCAAGCAGGCTGCCTACGCCGCCTCGCGCGCCGGCACCACGGCCGACGTCGTGGTCCTCGGGGCCGCCGGGCACCGCAGCGGGCTCACCGAGGACTATCTGACCGTGCGGCTGGACGATCCGGCGTTGCCCCGGGGCCACCGGTTCGTCGCTCGATTACGCACCGCGACGGACGGTTCGCTGGTGGCCGCCTGAGGCGGCTATCTTTCTCCGCTCACGCCAATCCCGATCCCCGCGCCAGATGACCACGGCCGCACGTCCCACCGTCTACATCGAGACCTACGGGTGTCAGATGAACGTGAGCGACTCCGAGCTGATGCTCGGGTCGCTCGCGGCGCACGGCTACGACGAAGCGTCGGACGCGCGGAGCGCCGACGTGATCCTCGTCAACACCTGCGCCATCCGGGAGCACGCCGAGCAGCGCGTGGTGGGCCGCGTGGGCGAGCTCAAGCGCGACATGAAGCCGGGGTCGGTGCTCGGGGTCACGGGGTGCATGGCCCAGCGGTTGGGCGCGCGGCTGCTCGACCAGGCGCGGCATGTGAGTTTCGTGATCGGTCCCGACGGCTATCGCGCGCTCCCGATGCTGGTGGACGGCGCGCGGCGCGGCGAGCGCACCACGGCCACCGACTTCGACCTCGAGGAGCACTACGAGGACTTCACGCCGCGGCGGTTCGACAAGGTCAAGGCATGGATCCCCGTGCAGCGCGGCTGCGACTATCGCTGTACGTACTGCATCGTGCCCACCACGCGCGGCGCCGAGCGCAGCCGCCAGTTGGCGGACGTCGTGCGCGAGACGCGCGACGTCATCGCCGACGGCATGAGCGAGGCCGTGCTGCTCGGCCAGACGGTGAACTCGTATCACGACGGCGCCCATGACTTCGCCGACCTCCTGCGCGCCGTGGGCGCCGTGCCCGGCATCCGGCGCCTGCGGTTCACCAGCCCGCACCCCAACGACTTCAGCGATCGCGTGATCGCGGCCATGGCCGAGGTGCCTGCCGTGTGCGAGCACGTGCACCTGCCCATGCAGTCGGGGAGCACGCGGATTCTCAAGCGGATGCTGCGCCGCTACACGCGCGAGGAATACCTCGAATGCGTGGACCGCCTGCGCGCCGCGATCCCCGGGCTGAGCCTCACCACCGACGTCATCGTGGGATTTCCCGGAGAGACCGAGGCCGACTTCGAGGAGACGCTGAGCGCCGTCCGCGCCGTTGGATTCGCCGACGCCTTCACCTTCAAGTTCTCGCCGCGCGAGGGCACGGCCGCCACGCGCCTGCCCGCCGCCGACACCGTGCCCGATGCCGTGGCCGGCGAGCGGCTGGAGCGGCTGGTCGAGGCGGTGCGCGGCGCGTCGCGGTCGCGTAATCTGGCGTTGCTCGGCCAGCGCGTGGAGGTGATGGTCGAGCGCGAAGCGCGCCGCGGCGGCGACCTGTTGCAGGCCCGCACCCGCGACTTCAAGACCGTCCTCGTGCCGGGCGATGCCTCGATGCTCGGCCGCTATCTCACGGTGGAGCTCACCGGCACCACCGGCTTCACGTTCACCGGCACCGCCGTCGCCGATCGGCGCGCGCTCCCGATGGCCGGATGAAGAACATCGTGGAAGAGGTCGTGCGCGAGGCGCACGCCCAACTGCTGCCCACGAGTACGGCGTTCTGCGCCTGTCAGCAATGCACGGATGACGTGGTGACGTACGTGCTCAACCAACTTCGTCCCCGCTACACCAACACCGCGCGGGGCTGGGCGCTGGCCAATCTCGAACTGCGTAGCGACCAGGGCAGAGCCGATCTGTCGGTGCGCGTGCTCGATGCCATGCGTCGTGTGGCCGCCGCGCCGCGCCACGAAGCAGGTCGTCCCACACCCCCGAGCCCCACCGCCTAGGCGCCGATCGCCGCGCGGCGAGGCGTCCAGCCCGCCCGCGCCATGCCGATCTTCGCCGTTGGAGTTGCTTCGTACGCGGCCGGGCTGCTGCTCGGATTCGCCGGCGCGTCGGCGGTCGCGGCCTGGCTGTCGATGGCGGTGGCCGCCCTGGCCGCGATCGCGCGCCGCGCCACCATCGCCGCCGCCGCGCTCCTCGTTGCCGCCGGGGCGATGGTGGCGTACGCCACGGCGCGCGACGACGCCCGCTGTCTCGCCGCGCTGGGCGGGCGCACGGCCATCCGCGTGGAACTGGACGACGCCGCCGATCCGGGCTCGTTCTCGCGGGCCCACGCCGTCGGATGCCGCGCCGACGTCTCGCTGGCGGTGGCCCGTGGCTCCTCGCGCGCCGGATTCATCGTGCTCGCCAGCGGCGACGTCACGCGATCCGCCCGCGGACTGCTCGTGATGCGCGCCACCATTCGCGTTGTGCGGCCGGGCTCGGCGCTCACGCGGTGGCGCGACCGCGCGGGGCGGCGCGTGGACGCCGTCTTCGGCGCCGACGCGCCGCTGGCGCGCGCCCTGCTCGTGGCCGACCAGCGCGGTATCCCGGTGGAGATGCGCGACCGCTACGCGGCGGCCGGGCTCACGCACATGCTCTCCATCTCGGGGCTGCACGTGGCGCTCATCGCCGTCGCCACCGACCTCGTGTTCCAACTGCTCCGGCTCTCCCGGCGCCGGGCCAGCGTCGCCACGCTCGTCGTGATCGCCGCCTACGTGGCCATGCTGGGCGCGCCGGCCCCGGCGCTCCGGGCCGCCGTCATGCTCGCCGCCGTGGTCTGCGCGCGCTTGTGGCAGCGGCCCACGTCGCCGTGGGCCATCCTCGCCATCGGCGCCGCGATGCCGCTGGTCGATCCCCGCGTGGCGCGGGACGTGGGCTACCAGCTCAGCGTGGCCGGCGTCGCGGCCCTCGTCGCCGCGTCGGCGCTCGCGCAACGCGTGACGTGGATGCGCGATCTAGCCGGCGTGCGGCGCACCGTGGCCGGCACCGTGGCGGCGTCGCTCATGGCCACCGTGGTCACGGCGCCGCTCGTGGCGTGGTACTTCGGCCGGCTCAGCCTGATCGGCCCACTCACCAACGTGTTCGCGGGGCCGGTGATCGCGCTGGCGCAGCCGATGATGTTCCTGGCGCTCGTGCTGTCGCCGGCCGGACCGCTCGCGCGGTGGCTGGCCGACGCGGCCCATCCGCTGCTCTGGGCGTTCGACGCCGTGGCGGCGGCCGGCGCCGCCGTGCCAGGCGGGTCGATCGCCGTGGCCCCCACCGCACAGGCCGCCGCGTGCGGCGCGCTGTTCGCCGTGGCGCTGCTCGTGGCCTGCGTCAGCCGGTTTCCCGCCCGCGCGGCGGGCGTGGCCCTGGCATCGCTCGCGCTCGTCGCCTGGTCGCCCCTGATGCCCGCGGCGAGCGCGCGCACCGAACTGCACCTGATCGACGTGGGGCAGGGCGACGCGATCGCCCTGCGCACCACCCGCGGGCACTGGGTGCTGATGGATGCGGGCCGCATCTGGCGCGGGGGCGATGCCGGCCGCGCGACTGTCGTCCCCTACATCGCGCATCGCGGCGGAACGCTCGCCGCGTTCATCCTGTCGCACCCGCACGACGATCACGTGGGCGGCGCGGCGAGTGTGATCCGCGCGCTGCGCCCGTCCCGGTACTACGACGCGGCCTACACCGACGCCGGCGTCGCCTACCGCGCGTCGCTGTTCGAGGCCCGCCGCGGCGGCGTGGCCTGGCGTCGGGTGCACCCGGGCGATTCGCTGGTCGTGGACGAGGTGACGATCACCTTTCTCGGACCCGACTCGGCGTGGGTCGCCGGATCGCACGACGCCAACGCCGCCAGCGCCATCGCGCTGGTGCGGGTGGGGCGGATCCGGATGCTGCTCGTGGGCGATGCCGAGCGCGGCGAGGAAGCGTGGCTGCTGGCGCACGCGCGCAACCTCCTCCAGGCGGATGTGCTCAAGGTGGGGCACCATGGCAGCTCCACCAGCTCGACCCCGGATTTCCTGGCGGCCGTGTCGCCCCGCATCGCGCTCGTGTCGGTGGGCGCCGGCAACAGCTACGGCCATCCCAGCGCCGACGTGATGCGCCGTCTGGCGGCGGCCGGCGCGCTGGTGCTGCGCACCGACCGGCTGTCCACCGTGGTCATCGGCACCGACGGGCATTCGCTGCGCGTCGAGGCCGGCGGCGACGCATGGCCCGTGACGCCGTCGATGCCGCGCTGAGGGGCCTACGCCATCGCGTAGGCGGGCTCGGCGTGCACCGCCTGCGCCGCGGCCAGGGCGCGCTCCAGGTCGGCCCAGATGTCTGCCGGCGCCTCCAGGCCAACGCTCAGACGCAGCATGCCAGGGCTCAGGCCTTCGTCTTCGCGCGCCGCCTCGCCGATCACGCGGTGCGTGAGTCCGGCGGGGTGCTGGATGAGCGAGTCGGTGGAGCCGAGGCTCACGGCCGGCGTGATCATCCGCACGGCGCGGAGCACCGCGGCCGCGGCGTCGAATCCCCCGGCCACTTCGAAGCTGATCATCGCGCCGGGGCCGCGCATCTGCCGGCCGATCAATCCCGTGGGATCCGCGCCCGGCAACCCCGGGAAGTACACGCGCTCCACGGCCGGACTGTCCGTGAGCCGCTGCGCGATCTCGATCGCCCCGGCCTGCGCCGCGCGCACGCGCACCCCCAGCGTCTGCAGCCCCCGGTGCAGCATGTACGCGCCCATCGGGTGCAGCACGCCGCCCGTGAGAATGCGTACCTGCCGGAGGGCGCCCGCCCAGTCGTCGTTGGTGGCGACCACTCCCGCCATCACGTCGCCGTGCCCGCCCAGGTACTTCGTGCCGCTGTGCAGCGAGAGCGTCGCGCCCAGCGCCAACGGCTGCTGCAGCACCGGCGTGGCGAACGTGGAGTCCACGAGCACGGGCACGCGTCCCGCCTGTCGCACCACGTCGGCGATGTCCACCAGGACGAGCGTGGGGTTGCCCGGCGTCTCGATCACCACCAGCGAGGTCTCGGGACGGATCGCGCGGGCCACGCCGTCGGGCGTGGCCCAGGTGACGTCCAGCGACAGCAGGCGAGACTCGAGCAGATGGTCCGTGCCGCCGTAGAGCGGGCGCACGGCCACCACGTGCGAGCCGCGCTGTCGGGCCACGAGGAGCGCGGCGGCGATCGCCGCCATGCCCGAGCCGAAGGCCACGGCGTCGTCGGCGCCCTCGAGTTCGGCCAGGGCGTGCTCGAAGCGGTCCACGGTGGGGTTGGCCAGCCGCGCGTAGATCGCGTTGTGCTCCGGCCGGTGGCCGGCGATCATCGCATCGAGGTCGCTGATGGCCTCGGAGAGTTCGCCGATCGGGTAGGTGGTGGAGAGGTCGAGAGGGGCGGCGTGCACCCCGAGTTGGCGGAATTCTTCGCGTCCGGCGTGGACGCCGGCGGTGTCGATGCTCTTGGCGGTCATGGAATTTGCTTCCGTGGATGGCATGCATGTAGAATACTCTTCGTGTACGTGCCACAGCTAACGAACAGTTTTCGGTAAATTCATGGAAAACCGCCCTTTAGACCAAACGGATCGCGAGATTCTCGCCGCCCTGACGAACAATGCGCGGCTCTCCAATAAAGAGCTCGCCGCGCGCGTCGGCCTCGCCCCGTCCAGCTGCCACGAGCGCCTCCGGCGCCTGGTCCAGACCGGCGCCGTGCTCGGCTTCCACGCCGACGTCAATCCCGCCGTCCTCGGCTACGGGATCGAGGCCATGATCGCCGTGCGCATTCCGCAGCACTCGCGCGAGAACTTCGAGCAGTTCCGGGCCTACGTCGTGACGATTCCCGAGGTGGTGGACGTGTACCACGTGAGCGGCGAGATCGATTTCCTCGTTCACGTCGTGGCCCGCGACGCGCAGCACCTGCGCGATCTGGCGCTGGATCGCTTCCTCTCGCGTCCCGAAGTGGGCCACATCGAGACCGAACTGATCTTCGACCACGTGCGGCCGCCCGCGCACGCCTGACGCGTCGCGCGCCGGCCGGCGGAGGGGGCGGGCTTGCCCCTCCCATGACCACGCGCACACTTTCCGGGACGAATCCTCCCCCCCTTTCGAGGACGAACTCGTGGTCAATCACACCCCGACGTCGGTCGTCACGATCGAGCGGTTCATCATCGAGCAGGAGCGGCAGCACCCCGACGCCAGCGGGGATCTGTCCAACATCCTGTACGATCTGGCGCTCGCCGCCAAGATGATCACCAACAAGGTGCGCAGCGCCGGCCTCGTGGACATCCTCGGCTCCGCGCACATGGAGAACGTGCAGGGCGAGATCCAGCAGAAGCTCGACATCTTTGCCAACGAGACGATCATCAAGGCCATGGACCATACGGGCCGGCTGTGCGCCATGGCGTCGGAGGAGGAAGAGGGGATCATCCCGATCCCCAACGAATTCCGCACCGGCAAGTACGCGCTGCTGTTCGATCCGCTCGACGGCTCCTCGAACATCGACGTCAACGTGCCGGTGGGCACGATCTTCTCCGTGGTCCCCAAGATCACGCGCGGCCGCGATGGCGTCCTGGAGGACCTGCTCCAGCCCGGACGGCGCCAGGTGGCCGCGGGATACGTGATCTACGGCTCGAGCACCATGCTCGTGTACACCACCGGGTCGGGCGCCCACGGGTTCACCCTCGACCCTTCGATCGGCGAGTTCCTGCTGTCGCACCCCAACATCCGGATCCCCGAGAACGGCCGCTATCTGTCGGTGAACGATTCGTACCAGCGGCTCTGGAACGACCAGGTGCGCGCGCTCATGCGGCGCTATCGCGGCCTCGAGGGCGATCGCACGCCGCTCAACATCCGGTACGTCGGATCGCTGGTCGCCGACTTCCACCGCAACCTCCTGGGTGGCGGCATCTTCGCCTATCCGCGCAACAGCAAATCCCCGGCCGGCAAGCTGCGGCTGTTGTACGAGGCCAATCCGCTGGCGTTCATCGTCGAGCAGGCGGGCGGCATGGCCAGCGACGGCACGCAGCGCGTGCTCGATGTGCAGCCCACCGAACTGCACCAGCGGACGCCGCTCTATATCGGGAGCCGCGCCGACGTCGAGTTGGCGGAGCGGATGGTCGGGGGAGAGATCTCGGTGGAGGCGTGACCGCGGAACCGCGTAGATTGGGCCTGGCGTGATCCTGTTGCGCGTGTCCCGGCCCCGCGTGGTCCCCCAGTTCTCATTCCCGATGCCTTCCTCTCCCGACTCCACCCCCAGCGGCCTCCCCGTCCCTCCGGTCGTCCGCCCCGCCGACGTCGCGTGCGACTACGCGCGCGACCTCGGCGACCCGGGCGCGTTTCCGTTCACCCGCGGCATCCAGCCCGACATGTATCGCGGCCGCCTGTGGACCATGCGCCAGTACGCCGGCTTCGGCACGGCGAGCGAGACCAACACGCGGTTCCGGATGCTGCTCGACGCCGGCCAGACCGGGCTCTCCGTGGCGTTCGACCTCCCCACGCAGATGGGCATCGATTCCGATTCGCCGCGCGCCCTCGGCGAGGTGGGCCGCGTCGGCGTCGCCATCGACACCGTGGACGACATGCACGCGCTGTTCGCCGAGATCCCGCTCGACCGCGTGTCGACGTCGATGACCATCAACGCCACCGCGTCGACGCTGCTCGCCATGTACATCGTCGTCGGCGAGGAGCGGGGCATCGCGCGCGACCGGCTGAGCGGCACCATCCAGAACGACATCCTCAAGGAATACATCGCCCGCGGCACCTACATCTTCCCGCCCGAACCTTCGCTCGCGCTCATCGCCGACGTGTTCCGGTTCTGCGCCGCCGACGTCCCGAGCTGGAATCCCATCTCCATCTCCGGCTACCACATGCGGGAGGCCGGCGCCACCGCGGTGCAGGAGCTGGCGTTCACGTTCGCCAACGCCGTGGAGTACGTGAACCGCGCCGTCGCGGCCGGCCTCGACGTGAACGCGTTCGCGCCGCGGCTGTCGTACTTCTTCGCCGCGCACAACGATCTGTTCGAGGAAGTGGCCAAGTTCCGCGCCGCCCGCCGGCTGTACGCCCGCCTCATGCGCGAGCGGTTCCACGCCGACGACAAGAGCTGCCGGCTGCGTTTCCACACGCAGACGGGCGGCGTCACCCTCCAGGCCCAGCAGCCGTTGAACAACGTGGTCCGCGTGGCCATCCAGGCCCTCTCGGCCGTGCTCGGCGGCACGCAGTCGCTGCACACCAACGGGTACGACGAGGCGATCGCGCTCCCCACCGAGCAGGCCGCCACCCTCGCCCTGCGCACGCAGCAGATCATCGGCTACGAATCGGGCGCCGCCCTCACCGCCGATCCGCTGGCCGGCAGCTATCACGTGGAGCGCCTCACCAACGAACTCGAACGCGCCGCCACTGAACTCATGGCGCGCGTCGACGCGCTCGGCGGCGCCGCCCGCGCCATAGAGGCGTCGTTCTTCCAGGAAGAGATCGCCCGCAGTGCGTACGACTATCAGCTCAGCGTGGAACGCGGCGACACGACCGTGGTCGGCGTCAACCGGTTCTCCGACGGCGAGGCCCCGCCGGTGATCCCGACGCCGGATTATTCCGAGCTGGAGCGCGGCCAGGTGGCGCGCCTGGTAGCCGCCAAGCGCAAGCGCGACGGCGCGGCCGTCCAGCGTGCCCTCGCCGCGCTCGGCGCCGCCGCGTCCAGCTACGCCACGCCGGGGGGCGCCCGCCCGCCCCTGATGCCGCACATCATCGACGCCGTGCGCGCGCGCGCATCGGTGGGCGAGATCTCGGACGTGCTCCGCGTGCAGTGGGGAGAATACCGGCCGGCCTGACGGGTCCCTCGGCCGGCGCCATGCCGTTGGGCCGGCGGCAGCGGCGCGCGGCTTGATGCCGCGGCGCCAGCCCGCTAGCTTAGACAGGCTCCCGTTGCACGTCTAAGTTCCCGAGTCATGCCAACTTACGCGTTCCGCTGCCCCAACGGGCACGAGTTCGACAAGTTCTACCGGATGATGAGCGCATCCCAGGCCGAACTTCCATGCCCGGAATGCGGCGCCACCGCGGTGCGCCTTATTTCGGGCGGGGCCGGCCTGGTGTTCAAAGGCTCCGGCTTCTACCTCACGGATTACGGTAAGAACGCGCACACTCGACGCGGCAACGAGCCGCCGCCCAGGAGCAGCGAGGGCGGGTCGCCGAGCGAGAAGACGGCGTCGGCGGAGGGCGCCAAGGGCGGCGAGTCCAAGAGCGGCGAGTCCAAGAGCAACGAGTCCAAGGGCGGCGAGTCCAGGGGCAGCGAGTCCAAGGGCGGTGAGTCGAAGAGCGGAGCGTCCAAGGGCGGGGAGTCCAAGGGCAAGGACTCGTCGGCGCCCGCGCCGGCCGCGCCGTCATCCGGCTCGAGCAGCGGCGCTAAAGGCGACGCCAAGAGCGGCTCCTGATGAGCGGCGACGACCTGCTGCGCGCCGAACTCTCGCGCGCGGCACGAGCGCTCGGTGCGCCCGACGACGTCTCCCCCGTCCTCGAGCGGCCCCGCGATCCCGCGTTCGGTGACTGGGCCACCAACCTCGCGATGGTGCTGGCCAAGGGGCTCGGCAAGAAGCCGCGGGACTTTGCCCAGCAGATCATCGACACCATGGATCTCGCGCGCGCCGGTCTCAGCGCCGCCGAGATCGCCGGGCCCGGCTTCATCAACTTCCGCGTGGCCACCGGTACGCTGGCCCAGGGCCTCCTCGCCCTCCTGCGCGCGGGCGCCGGTTACGGGTGCACCGACGCGGGGCAGGGCGCGGTGGTGAACGTCGAGTTCGTCTCGGCCAATCCCACGGGCCCGTTGCACGTGGGGCACGGTCGGCAGGCCGCCCTCGGCGACGCCATCTCGGCGCTGCTCGAGTGCACCGGGTGGGCCGTGACGCGCGAGTTCTACTACAACGACGCCGGCGCCCAGATCATGAATCTGGCGGTGAGCGTGCAGGCGCGCATCGCGCAGTTGCGCGGCCGTGAGGCGGCGATCCCCGAAGGCGGCTACCATGGCGAGTACATTCGCGAGATCGCGCAGCGGTACGCCGACACGACCCCGGCCGATCCCGACGGCGCCGATCTCGACGCCGTGCGCCGGTTCGCCGTGCAGGAGTTGCGCAAGGAGCAGGACCGCGACCTCCAGGCCTTCGGCGTCAAGTTCGACGTCTACTTTCTGGAATCCTCGCTGTACAGCGAGGGTAAGGTGGAGGAGACCATCCGCCGCCTCGTCGCCGCCGGCCACACGTACGAGAAGGACGGCGCGCTCTGGCTCAAGACCACCGACTTCGGCGACGACAAGGATCGCGTCATGCGCCGCAGCGCCGAGAAGGGCGGCGAGCCCACGTACTTCGTGCCCGACGTGGCGTACCACGTCACCAAGTGGGAGCGCGGCTTCAAGCGCGCCATCAACGTGCAGGGTTCCGACCACCACAGCACGGTCACGCGGGTGCGCATCGGCCTGCAGGCGCTGGCGCTCGGCATTCCCGAGGGCTACCCGGAGTACGTGCTGCACCAGATGGTCACCGTCATGAAGGGCGGCGAGGAGGTGAAGATCTCCAAGCGCGCCGGCAGCTACGTCACGGTGCGCGATCTCATCGACGAGGTGGGCCGCGACGCGGTGCGCTACTTCTTCCTCATGCGCAAGGGCGACTCGCAACTGCAGTTCGACGTCGACCTCGCGCGGTCGCAGTCCGAAGAGAATCCGGTGTACTACATCCAGATGGCGCACGCGCGGCTGAGCGGCATCTTTCGCGTGGGCGAGATCGCGGTCGCCTCCGTCACCGGCGACGACGTGGACTACGCGCAGCTCACGCGGCCCGAGGAGCTGGAGCTGATCAAGGCGCTGCTCGATTACCCGGCCCTCGTCGCCGGCGCCGCCCAGGCGCTCGAGCCGCACCGGCTGGCCATGTACCTGCACGACACCGCCGGCAAGGTGCACCTGTGGTATCACACGGCGCACGTGCTCAACGAGCCCGAACCGATCATGAAGGCCCGGCTCGCGCTCGCCCGCGCCTCGCAGATCGTCCTCCACAACGGACTCACCCTTCTCGGCATCACCGCCCCGGAGCGCATGTGACGCACGCAGTGCTGGTGGTCGGATCGGTCGCCCTCGACTCCGTCGAAACGCCGTTCGGCAAGGCGGACAACGTGATCGGCGGATCGGCCAACTTCTTCGCCGCCTCGGCCAGCCACCTCGCGCCCGTGCAGGTGGTGGGCGTGGTCGGGAACGACTACCCGATGGCCAAGCTCGAGCCGCTCATCGCGCGCGGCGTGGACTTTGCCGGCGTGGAGCAGGCGGACGGCGCCTCGTTCCGCTGGCGCGGCCGCTACCGCCACGATCTCAACGTGGCCGAGACGCTCGAGACGCATCTCGGGGTGTTCTCCAATTTCCATCCCCGGATTCCCGAGCAGTTCCGGAACGCGCCGTTCGTGTTCCTCGGCAACATCGACCCCCGCCTCCAGCTCGACGTGCTCGATCAGGTGAGCGCGCCCAAGCTCGTGGCCTGCGACACGATGAACTTCTGGATCGAGAGCCGGCGGCCCGAGCTGCTCGCCCTGCTCGAGCGCGTGGACGCGATCACCCTCAACGACGGCGAGGCGCGCCAGCTCACCGAGCAGTTCAATCTCGTGAAGGCGGCGCGCTGGATCATGGATCGCGGTCCCAAGCTGGTGATCATCAAGAAGGGCGAGCACGGCGCGTTCATGTTCACGCCGACGTCGGTGTTCTTCGCGCCGGCGTATCCCCTCGAGGAGGTGTTCGATCCCACCGGCGCCGGCGATTCGTTCGCCGGCGGTTTCATGGGCTACCTCGCCCACACCGGCGACATCTCCGAGGAGAGCCTGCGCCGCGCCGTGATCTACGGCAGCGCCATGGGCTCGTTCGCCGTGGAGAAGTTCTCGGTCGACCGCCTGCTCGAGATCCGGCACGCCGACGTCACGCGGCGGGTGCGCGAATTTCATCGCCTGGTGGCCTTCGAATCGGAGTTCACGGCGTGAGCGGCGGGCCGCTCGATTACCGCGCCGCCGGCGTCGACATCGACGCCGCCGAGGACGCCAAGCACCGCATCAAGCGGCTCGTGGAGTCCACGTTCACGGCGGGCACGCGCGGCGGATTCGGTGGGTTCGGCGGCATGTTCCGCATGCCGGCCGACGCCAGGCATCCGGTGCTCGTCTCGAGCGCCGACGGCGTGGGCACCAAGATCAAGGTGGCCGTCGATGCCGCGCGCCACGACACGGTGGGGCACGATCTCGTCAACCACTGCGTGAACGACATCCTCGTGCAGGGCGCGACGCCGCTGTTCTTCCTCGACTACGTGGCCTTCGGCGCCCTCGTCCCGAGTGTCGTCGAAGGCGTGGTGGCGGGCGTGGCCGCGGGGTGCCGCGAGAACGGGTGCGCGCTCGTGGGCGGCGAGACCGCCGAGATGCCCGGGCTGTACACGCCCCCCGACTACGACCTGGCCGGATTCATCGTCGGCTACGTGGAGGAGGACGCCATCCTCGGCGCCGACCGCGTGCGGGAAGGCGACGTGCTGATCGGCCTGGCCAGCAACGGGCTCCATACCAACGGCTATTCGCTGGCCCGGCGCATCGTCGCCACGCGCATGCAACTCGCGGTCCACGACCGTTTTCCCGGCGAGGACGGCTCGGTGGCCGACGTGCTGCTGCGCATCCACCGGTCGTACCTCGCGGCGCTGCGTCCGGTGCTCGGGCGGGTCCGTGCCATGGCTCACATCACGGGGGGCGGGCTCCCCGGCAATTTGAATCGCGCCCTGCCGCCTACGCTCGACGCCGAGGTGGACGCCCGGTCGTGGAAAGTGCCCAATCTGTTCGCGCAGCTCCAGCGCGGCGGGGCCGTGGCCACCGACGAGATGTTCCGTGCGTTCAACATGGGCGTCGGTATGGTGGTGATCGCCGCGCCCGCGGA
Source organism: Gemmatimonadaceae bacterium (assembly GCA_035533755.1). Taxonomy (NCBI): domain Bacteria; kingdom Pseudomonadati; phylum Gemmatimonadota; class Gemmatimonadia; order Gemmatimonadales; family Gemmatimonadaceae; species Gemmatimonadaceae bacterium. The sequence continues at coordinate 89,171 of DATLTC010000053.1, read as the reverse complement.
CGCCGGCGCGGTCATCGCGAGCGCGGCAGCGGCGGACATCGACGGCTGGCCGCTGGGTCGCGTGGTGCGCGGCACGGGCCGTGTGGACATTCAGCATACGGAGGCGGTATGAAGGGTGCATGGGTAGCAGTGGCGGGTGTGGCGATCGGGGTGGGCATGGCCGGTACGGCGGGGGCGCAGTCCCCGTCCTGTCCGTCGGGCGCGCCCCTGAGCACGCAACAGATCAGCCAGGACGGCTGTCAGCAGGCGGTGGATCTCTTCCAGTACATGGCGCCGCAACTCGGGGCCGCCATCACCGGCGGCAACGCGACGTTGGGCCAGGGTGGAACGCTGGGCGGGCTGGGCCACTTCTCGATCGGGGTGCGGGCCAACGTCGTGGCCGGCACGTTGCCGCAGGTGGATCAGTTCACGCAGAGCATCACCGGGGCACGGCAGAGCGTGCTGCCCACCAAGGACAACCAGCCGCTGCCGATGCCGGTGGTAGACGCCGCGCTGGGGCTGTTCAAGGGCATCCCGCTCGGGCTCACCAACGTGGGGGGCGTGGACCTGCTGGTGAACGCCGCTTACATCCCCGACGTCAGCCAGAACAACTTCTCCGTGGCCACGCCGAACGGCTCCTACAAGTTCGGCTATGGCGTCCGGCTCGGCATCGTGCAGGAGTCGATCGTCATGCCCGGCGTGTCCGTGACCTACCTCAAACGTGATCTGCCCACGGTCTCGCTGACCGGCACTTCCGGGGCCAACACGCTGTCGGCGTCCGATATGAACATCGGGACGACGGCCTGGCGGGTGGTGGCGGGCAAGCATTTCCTGGTGTTCGGCCTCGCCGCCGGCTTCGGACAGGACAAGTACAGCCAGTCGGCCACCATGCAGGCCACGGTCATGGGCGTGTCATCGCCGCAGGTCCAGCTCTCCCAGGACCTCACGCGCACCAACATGTTCGCCGATCTGTCCATCGACCTCCCGATCCTCAAGCTCGTGGGCGAAGTGGGCCAGGTGTCGGGCGGCACGGTGAACACGTACAACTCGTTCGCCGGCAAGGACGCCGCGGCGTCTCGCATGTACGGCTCCGTGGGCCTCCGACTGGCCTGGTAGCGCATGACCGATCGCGACGGCTCGGCGGTCATGCGCCGTGCTCTCGAGCTCGCCCGCCAGGGCTGGGGGCAGACGGCGCCGAACCCGATGGTCGGCGCCGTCGTCGTCCGTGACGGCGTCGTGGTCGGCGAGGGGTTCCACGCCCGCTACGGCGAGGCCCACGCCGAAGTCGCGGCGCTGGCCGCGGCCGGCAGCGTCGCCCGGGGCGCCACGCTCTACGTCACGCTCGAACCGTGCGCGCACCACGGCAAGACGCCGCCCTGCGCGGATGCGATCGTGGCCGCCGGCATCGCCCGCGTGGTGATCGCCACGCGCGATCCCCATCCGCAGGCGGCCGGCGGCGCCGACCGCCTGCGCGCCGCAGGCGTGGCCGTCGACATCGGCGACGGCGCGAGCGAGGCCCGTGAGCTGAACGCCGCGTACTTCCATCGGTTCGCGCATCCCGAGCGGCCGTTCGTCTCGCTCAAGCTGGCGGTTTCCATCGACGCCGCCATCGCCGCGGCCGACCGCTCCACGACCACGCATCTCACCGGGCCCGAGGCGCGGCGCGAGGTGCACCGCGTGCGCGCCGGCCACGACGCGATCGCCGTCGGCGTGGGCACCGTGCTCGCCGACGACCCCCAGCTCACGGTGCGCGATTGGGCGCCGCCCCGCACGCCGCTGGTCCGCGTGATCTTCGACTCGACGCTTCGCACGCCGCTCGATTCGGGGCTCGTGCGCACGGCGCGCACGGCGCCCGTGGTGATCGTGGCGCGGGCCGGCGAGCCGTCGCGGGCCCGAGCCCTCACGGCGGCCGGGGTGGAGATCATCGAGGCGTCGGCCGTCTCCGAAGCGCTGCTCCGGCTCGCCCAGCGGGGGATCGGGTCGCTGCTGGTGGAGGGCGGGGCGCGATTGGCGGGCAGCTTCCTCGCGAACTCCGTCGTCGACCGCCTGATTATCTTTCAGGCGCCCGTGCTGCTGGGCGAGGGGGCGCTGAATGCCTTCGCGTTCGCGCCGCCGGCCGATGTCGCGCGCCTCGAACGCCTGCCCGTGCTGGACCGGCGCGTGTTGGGCGCCGACGTCATGACGACCTATGCGCTGGGAGCGCTCTAGTGTTCAGCGGGCTGGTTGACAGCGTCGGCACCATCGAGCACGTGGCCGAGACCGGAGCGGGACGCGAGTTCCGCATCGCGTGCGGCTACCACGACCTCGCCGACGGCGAGAGCATCGCCGTCAACGGGGCCTGTCTCACCGTGCGTGAACACGGCGGTGGCTGGTTCATCGCCGCCGCCGTCGTCACCACCGTCGACCGCACCACGGTGGGCGCGTGGACCCCGGGGCGCCGCGTCAACCTGGAGCGCGCCATGCGCCTGGGCGACCGGCTGGGCGGACATCTCGTGCTCGGTCATGTGGACGGCGTGGCCCGCGTCCAGGCGGTGGAGCAGCGCGCCGACGCGCGGCTCGTCGACCTTGCCCTCCCGTCGGCGCTCGCGGAACTTATGGTGGCGCACGGCTCGCTCACGGTGGACGGCGTGAGCCTCACGGTGAACGAACTGCCGGCGCCCGACGTGGTTCAGATCTCCCTGATCGACTATACCATCCGCCACACGACCCTCGGCGCGCTGCGCGAGGGAGACGACGTACATGTGGAGGCGGACGTGATCGGCAAATACGTGCAGCGACTGACCGCGCCCTACCGGGCGCACTCCATATGACCTTTGGCACCGTAGACCAGGCGATCGCCGACCTGCGCGCCGGCAAGTTCGTGATCGTGGCCGATGACGAGGATCGCGAGAACGAGGGCGATCTCATCTGCGCGGCCGAGCTCGTCACCGCGGACATGGTCAACTTCATGATCCGCAAGGCGGGCGGCCTCATCTGCGTGGCGCTCCCTCCGGAACGCGTCGACCAGCTCGACCTCGCGCCGATGAGCGAGACCAATCCCGACGAGTACCGCACGGCGTACACGGTGAGCATCGATGCCAGCCCGCGGTTCGGCGTGACCACCGGCATCAGCGCCCACGACCGGGCGACGACCATTCGCGTGGCCGTCGATCCCGCCACCGTCCCCACCGACCTGCGGCACGGCGGCCACGTGTTCCCGCTGCGGTCGCGCGAGGGCGGCGTGCTCCAGCGCGTGGGCCACACCGAGGCGGCCACCGATCTCGCCCGGCTCGCCGGCCTGTACCCCGCCGGCGTCATCTGCGAGATCCTGAGCGAGGACGGCAGCGCGGCACGGCGCCCCCGGCTCGAGAAGTTCGCCGAGGAGCATCAGCTCACGTTCATCACCGTGGCGCAGGTCGTCGCCCACCGCCTCAAGAACGAACGCCTGGTGCACCGCGTGGCCGAAGCGCGGCTGCCCACCGCGTTCGGCACCTGGCGCATCATCGGCTACCGGAATGACGTCGATCGCCACGAGCACGTGGCCCTGGTGTACGGCGACGTCCTGGGCGCGGAGAGCGTGCTCGTCCGCATGCATTCCAAATGCCTCACCGGCGACGTGTTCCACTCGCTGCGCTGCGACTGCGGGTGGCAGCTCGACACCGCCATGCGCATGATCTCCGAGGAGGGGCGCGGCGTCATCGTGTACCTCGATCAGGAAGGGCGCGGCATCGGGCTCCTCAACAAGCTCAAGGCGTACGAGCTGCAGGACACGGGCATCGATACCGTCGAAGCCAACGAACGGCTCGGCTTCAAGCCAGATCTGCGCAACTACGGCATCGGCGCGCAGATCCTGCTCGACATCGGCCTCCAGTCCATCCGCCCGATCACCAACAATCCGCGCAAGATGGTCGGGCTCGAAGGCTACGGCCTGCGCGTCGACGAGCGGGTGCCGATCGTCCAGCCGGCGCAGGACGAGAACGCCGGCTACATGAAGACCAAGCGCGACAAGCTCGGACACCTCCTCGCCTCCTAAATGGCTGAATTTTCCGGAACGCCTTCTGGCCACGGCCGCCGCGTCGCGGTCCTGGCAAGTCGCTTCAACGACGCGATCACCAGCAGACTCGCCGACGGGGCGCTCGACGCCCTCGTGCGCCACGGCGTGGCCGCCGAAGACGTGGACATGGTCTGGGTGCCCGGCGCGTGGGAGTTGCCGGTGGTCGCCCGTCGGCTCATGGCCAGCGAGCGCTACGACGCCGTTGTGGCGCTGGGCGCCGTGATCCGCGGCGACACGCCGCATTTCGACTACGTGGCGGGCGAAGCGGCGCGTGGCCTGGCCCAGGCCTCGGCCGAATTCGACGTGCCGGTGGGGTTCGGCGTGCTCACCTGCGACACGATCGAGCAGGCCGAGGCCCGCGCCGGCGGCGACCACGGCAACAAGGGATGGGACGCGGCGCTCGCCGCGCTCGAGATGGCCGAACTCTTCGATCGCCTGGACGCCGCGAATGAGAGTTGAAACGCGCGCCCGCGCGCGGGCGCTGCAAGCGCTCTACGCGTGGGACGTCCGCGGCTCGAACGATCTCGAACGCGTGGCCACCACGATCTGGGACGACCTCGGCATCGCGCCGGAGGAGCGGCGGCTTGCCGGCCTTCTCGTGCGCCAGGTGCAGCAACACGGCGCCGACATCGACCGCGATCTGGTGGAGGTCACCACCAACTGGCGCCTCGAACGGCTCGGGGCGATCGAGCGCAGCGTGCTCCGCGTGGCTGCCGCCGAATTGCGGATTGGGGAGACGCCGGCCCGCGTCGTCATCCAGGAAGCGATCCGCCTGGCCGAGCGCTACGGCAGCGAGCAGAGCGCCCGCTTCGTGAACGGGGTGGTCGATGCGCTCGCGCGCCGCATGGGGCGCCTGTAGTGCGCATCCTGCTCGTCAACTGGCAGGATCGCGACAACCCGCTGGCCGGCGGCGCCGAGATCCACCTGCACGAGATCTTCGGCCGGCTGGCCGCGGGCGGCCATCAGGTGGCGTTGTTGTGCGGCGGATGGTCCGGCGCGCCGCCGCGCGCCGTGCTCGACGGGATCGAGGTCCATCGCGTAGGCACGCGGCACACGTTCCCGTTTCTCGCCCGCCGGTACTACGCGCGCCGACTGGCCGGCGCGTGCGACGTGCTGGTCGAGGACATCAACAAGATCCCGCTCTACACGCCGCGGTGGGGCGCCCCGCGGGTCCTGGCGCTGGTGCCGCACCTGTTCGGCAGCACGGCATTCCAGGAATTCCCCGCGCCCCTCGCGGCCGCGGTCTGGATGGCCGAGCGCCCGCTCGGCCGGGTGTACCGGCGCACGCCGTTCGAGGCGATCAGCGAGAGCACTGCCGATGACCTCGCGCATCGGGGCATTGCCCGGTCCCATGTCGTGGTCATCTATCCCGGCATCGATACCGTGGCCTACACGCCGGCCGCCGGGACGCGCGCCGCCACGCCGACCTTCGCCTACCTGGGCCGCCTCAAGCACTACAAGGGCGTGCACCTCGTGATCCGCGCGTTCGCCGCCATGGCGGATCGCCACAGCGTGCTCGAGATCGCCGGCGCGGGCGACTACCGCCCGGCGCTGGAGCGCCTGGCGGCCTCGCTTGACCTCGCCCAGCGCGTGCGGTTTCTTGGGCGTATCAGCGAGCCGGAAAAGCTGGCGCTGTTGCGTCGCGCCTGGGCCCTGGCGTTCGCATCGCCCAAGGAGGGGTGGGGCATCACGAATCTGGAGGCAGCGGCGTGCGGGACGCCGGTCGTCGCGTCGAATTCGCCGGGAATTCGCGAATCGGTGCGCGATGGCGAGACCGGGTTCCTGGTCGCGCACGGCGACACCGCCGCGATGGCGGCCGCCATGGACCGGCTCGCCGCGGCTCCGGCGCTCGTCGAGCAGCTCGGCGTTCAGGCGCGCCGGTTCGCCGAGAGCTTCACGTGGGAACGCGCCGCGGAGCAGACCGAACAACACCTCACCCGCGTGCTGTCCGCGGAGGGTTCCGTCTGATGGACGTCATCTTTCATGCCCACCACGCCGTCATGTCCCCCCGTCTGCGGCGCCGCGCCGAGCAGGCGCTGGCCCGGCTGGCCGACCGCCTCGCCCTTCCCGTCGACGCGCTGGTGCGATTCGAGCAGGACGGGCCCGGCCATCGCGTCGAGATCGTGCTTACCGCGCCCCGCCGCAAGCCGCTGATCGCCGAGGGCTGCCAGCGGTACGCCGGGTCGGCGCTCACCGAGGCGCTCGCCCGGCTCGAGACCCAGATCGAGACGTCGCGTCGCAAGCGGCGCGCCCGTCCCCGTGCGCCGCGCGGAGGCCGCGCGTGAAGGAGCCGCTCACCGCGGGCCGTCTGCTCGAGCGGATGCGCGACGTGCTGCAGCTGGAGCACGTCCAGGGCACCGGCGCGCTCGACCGCGAGATCCGGAGCCCCAACATCTCCAGCCCCGGACTGGTGCTGGCCGGCTACACCGAGCGCTTTCCGGGGCACCGGATCCAGGTCTTCGGGGAAACCGAGGTGACGTACCTCTCCACGCGTGACGCCGACGAACGCACGCGCGTGCTCGAGCTGTTCTTCTCGCACGCAATTCCGTGCGTGTTCGTGACCAAGGGGCTGGAGCCGCCGCCGGGCATGATCGCCGCGGCCGGAGTGGCCGGCGTTCCCGTGTTCACGTCGCTGCTCAAGACCAACGAGTTCTATACCCGCGTCAAGCCCTGGCTCGAAGACGCGTTCGCGCCCACCACCACACTCCACGGCTCGCTGGCCGACGTGTTCGGCGTGGGCCTCCTGTTCATGGGGCGCAGCGGCATCGGCAAGTCGGAGTGCGTGCTCGACCTGGTGGAGCGGGGGCACCGTCTGGTGGCCGACGACCTCGTGTTCGCCAAGCGGCGCGGCACCGACGTCGTGATCGGCAGCGGCCACGAGCTGCAGCGCCACTACATGGAGATCCGCGGCATCGGGCTCGTCGACGTGCCGGCCATCTTCGGCGTGCGGGCCGTGCGCCAGCAGAAACGCATCGAGGTGGTGGTCCAGCTCGAGGAGTGGCACCAGGACACGTTCGTCGAGCGCACCGGGCTCGACGGCGAGACGACGACGATCCTCGACGTCGACCTGCCCAAGATCACGGTTCCGCTCAATCCCGGAAAGAACATCACGGTGGTGGCCGAAGTCATCGCCCTCAACCACCTGCTCAAGTACAGCGGCTTCGATCCTGCCGAACGATTCAATGAACGGTTGATCGGGCGCATGCGCGCCGCCGCCGACGTGAAGCAGTACCTCCAGCAAGATGACGAATAGCCAGCCCCGCGCCATCGTCGCCGGCCATGCCGACTTCGCCACCGGCCTCGTGTCGGCCGTCGAGGCCATCACCGGACGCGGGCACATATTCTTCCCGGTGGCCGTGCCCACGCTGAGCACCGCCGACATCGAGGCCCTGCTGCGCGAGACCATGGAACGCACCGGCGCCCGCGTGCTGTTCACCGACCTGCACGCCGGCAGCTGCACCATGGCGGCGCGGCGCATCCTCCACGGCATGCCCGACGCCGTGCTCGTGTCGGGCGCCAATCTGCCCGCGCTGCTGGACTTCGCGTTCGCCGACGCCCTGCCCGCGGCGACGGCGGCCCGCCACGCCGCCGAACGCGGGCGCGCCGCGATCGACGCCGTGGAGGGCACCCCGTGAGCCTCGCGCTCTACCGCATCGACGACCGCCTCATCCACGGCCAGGTCGTGCTCGGTTGGGGCCAGCCGCTCGACATCCGGTTCATCGTGCTCGTGGACGACGACATCGCCGCCAGCGAGTGGGAGCGCGATCTCTATCGCATGGCCGTGCCACCCGGCATGGACGTGTACTTCGAGACGGCGGCGGGCTGCTGCTCCCGGCTCGACGAATTCCGCCGCGACCCACGGCCCGGCATCCTGCTCACCGGCGACGTGAACACGATGCGCGCCGTCGCCGCGTCGGGCGGCGTCCCCGCCGTGAACCTCGGCGGCATCCATCATCGGTCGGACCGCACCCAACGGCTGCGCTACGTGTTCCTCGCGCCGGACGAGGAGCGCGCCCTGCGCGACATCGCGGCCCGCGGCATCGCCGTCACGGCGCAGGACGTGCCGTCGTCGCGCGCCGTGCCGCTGGACGAGATCCTCGGCGGCGGGGGGCCGTCGTGACGCTGGCCGACCTCCTGCCCATCGCGCTGCTCGGCGGCGTGGCCGGCCTCGACACGGTCAGCTTTCCGCAGGCCATGATCTCGCGCCCCCTCGTGGCCGCCACGCTCGGCGGCATGCTGGCCGGCGCGCCCATGCACGGGCTGCTCGTGGGTGCCGTGCTCGAACTGATCGCGCTCGAGACGCTCCCCGTGGGCGCCTCCCGATACCCCGAGTGGGGTTCGGCGTCCGTCGTCGCGGGGGCGATCTACGCCACCGGGGCCAAGGGCGGAGAGGTCGTGGGCTCCCTCGTCGTCGCCGTCCTCGGCGGATTGTTCGTGGCCTGGATCGGCGGCTGGACCATGGTCAAGCTGCGGCAGCGCAATGCCGTGTGGGCCACCCGCCGGCGCGCCGACCTCGACGCCGGTTCGCGCGGCGCCGTCGTCGGCCTCCAGCTCTCGGGGCTCACCGCCGACCTCGCGCGCGGCGTCGCGCTCTCGGCGCTCGCGTACGCCGCGTTGGCGCCCGCGGAGACGCGGGTCCTGCAGCGCTGGACCGTGCCCGACCAGTACTCGCGGGCGCTCCTCGTGGCCACCGCCGCCAGCGTCGCCGTCGGGGCGGGGTGGAAGCTGTTTCACTCCACGGCCGGCGCGCGCTGGTTGTTCCTGGGCGGACTCGGCATCGGCCTCCTCGTCCTGGGGATGCGATGATCGCCCGCGCCGCCACGCCGGTTCCCCGGCTGCCGCTCCGCACACGCGCCGCGATCCTGCTCCGTCTGCTCACCATCCAGGGCTCGTGGAATTACGAGACCCTGATGGGTAACGGGATCGCCTTCTGCCTCGAACCGGCCCTCCGTCGCCTGCCCGGCGGCGTACACGCGCCGGAATTCAAGGCGGCGATCGCGCGCGAGGGACGCTACTTCAATGCCCATCCGTACCTGGCCGCGTTCGCCGTGGGCGCGCTGGCCCGCGCCGAGCTCGACCGCGAGCCGGCCGAGCGCATCGAGCGCTTCCGCACCGCCCTCTGCGGCCCCCTGGGCAGCGTCGGCGACCGGCTGGTCTGGGCGGGCTGGCTGCCGCTGTCGTCGGTCATCGCCCTGGCCCTGTTCGGACTGGGGGCTTCGGCCCTCACTGTGGTCACCGTCTTTCTCGTGATGTACAATGCGGGGCACGTGGCGCTCCTGCTGTGGGGGCTCCGCACCGGATGGACGCAGGGGTTGGGGGTGGCGGCCGGTCTCGGCCACCCCATCCTGCGGCGTGGGCCCACGACCATCGGTCGCGCCGCCGCGCTCGCCACCGGGATCGGGCTGCCGCTCGCGTTCGCCAGGATCGTCGGGCCCGGCCGCACGTTGATCGACGAAATTCTGGTGGCCACCCTCGTCGGCGCGGTGATCGTGGTGAAGGCACAGGCACGGCTCGAAGGCTGGCGGTTCGCGCTCCTCGTGGTCTCGGCATTCGTCCTCTTCTCGGTGGCTCGCTGATGGCTGAACGCACCGTGACGATCGTCAACAAGGTCGGGCTCCACGCGCGCCCGGCGGCGCAGATCGTGAAGCTCGCGTCTAAGTATCGCAGCGACATCATGCTCATTCGCGACGACCTCGAGGTGAACGGCAAGAGCATCATGGGCGTGATGATGCTGGCCGCCGAGCGCGGGGCGCAGCTCACGCTGCGCGCCGAGGGACCGGACGCCGAACAGGCGCTCGACGCGCTGGCCGCGCTCATCGCCGACGGGTTCGGAGAACCCTGATGGAGCAGACGCTCTCCGGAGTCCCCGCGTCGCCCGGCATCGCCGTCGGCACCATCCACCTCCTCCGGTGGGAGGTGCCCGACGTCCCGCATCGCCTGATCCCCGCCGACCACGTGGCCGCCGAGGTGCGCCGGTTCCACGCCGCCGTCGATCGCGCCAAGGATCGCCTCAATCAGGTGCGGTCGCGTGTCGAGGCGGCGGCGGGGCGCGAGGAGGCCGCGATCTTCGACGTCCAGCACTCGATTCTCGAAGACACCGAGCTCCTGTCGGGGGTCGAGGAGTTCATTCGCCAGAACCTCGGCGCCGAGAAGGCGTTCGATCTCGTCATGCTCGAGTGGCGGCAGCGCTTTGCCCGCCACTCGGTGGCGATGCTGCGCGAACGGGTGAGCGATCTCACCGACGTGCACATCCGCGTCCTGTCGCTGCTGCTCGACCTGCCCGATCACGACCCGGTGGATCTGCCCAAGGGCGCGCGGGCCATCCTCGTCACGCACGACCTCACCCCGGGCCTCACGGTCCAGCTCGACCGCGAGGCGATCATCGGCATCGCCACCGACGCCGGCACACGCACCTCGCACGTGGCGATCCTGGCCCGGTCGCTGGGGCTGCCGGCCGTGGTCGGCCTGCGCACCGCCGCCGGCACGCTCGCCGGAGGCGAGCGGGCGATCCTCGACGGCACCAACGGCGTGCTCGCCATCAACCCCAGCGACGCCGAGGTCGAGGCCTATCGCGAGCGCGCCCTCCAGGAGGAGATCGTCGACGCCGAGTTGCGCCGGCTCGCCAACCTGGAGAGCGTCAGTCTGGATGGGGTGACGGTGGTGCTGCGGGCCAACGTCGATCTCCCGGAAGAGGCGGACGCGGCCCGCGACAGCGGCGCTGAGGGCGTGGGGCTCATGCGCACCGAATTCCTCGTCGTCGGGCGCGCCACGATGCCCGACGAGGACGAGCAGTATCGCAGCTACCGGCGCGTGGTCGAAGCGTTCGCCGGCAAGCCGGTGATCATCCGCACGTTCGACATCGGGGGCGACAAGCTGCCGGTGGGCGGGTTTCCCATCGAGCCCAATCCCTTCCTCGGCTGGCGCGCCATCCGCATGTGCCTCGACCAGCCGGCCATCTTCCGGACCCAACTCCGCGCCCTGTTGCGCGCCGCGGTGCACGGCGACCTGCGCATCATGCTCCCGCTGGTCGTCTCGGTGGCCGAGGTGCGCCAGAGCCGTGCCCTGCTCGACGAGGCCGCGGACGAGCTGGAGGCCCGCGGCGTGCCGTACCGCCGCGATGTGCCGCTCGGGATCATGGTCGAGACGCCGGCCGCGGCCGTGGCCGCCGATACCTTCACCGCCGAGGTCGCGTTCCTCAGCATCGGCACCAACGACCTGGTGCAATACACGCTGGCCGTCGACCGCGGCAACGCGAACCTCGCCAACCGGTTCACCCCACTGCATCCGGCCGTGCTCCGCCTCATCCGCCGCATCGTCGACATGGGCGACCAGGCGGGCCTCGAGGTGTGCGTGTGCGGCGAGATGGCTTCGCAGCCCCTCATGGCCTACGCGCTGCTCGGGCTCGGCGTGCGACAGCTCAGCGTCGCGGCGCGCTCGCTGCCGCTCGTCAAGCGCATCGTGCGCAGCGTGAGCGTGCGCGATGCCGAGATCGCGGCCACCGCCGCGCTCCACGCTCCCACCGCTGCCGCCGCCGAGGAGGAGCTGGGACGCCGCCTCCGCGACGCCATCGGCGACCTCGCCGGCCGGTAGCACGGGTTGCCGGAGGCTCGTCGCCCCCCTTATTCTCCATGCGGTGCCCGCGCTGCGGCGCTCCGACTTCATCTTCCCACCTCTGAACGAGCCCGCCTGTGCGCGACCGTCATCCGTTCACGTCTGAATCCGTCACCGAAGGCCACCCGGACAAGGTGGCCGACGCGATCTCCGACGCTGTGCTCGATGCCATCCTGACCGACGATTCCACCGCGCGCGTGGCGTGTGAGACGCTGGTCACTACCGGCATGGCCTGCGTCGCGGGGGAGATAACCACCACCACCTACGTCCATATTCCTGATATCGTCCGCCGCACGATCCGGGACATCGGCTACACCGACGCCGGCTACGGCTTCGACTACCATACCTGCTCGGTGCTGAGCACGATCGACCGCCAGTCGCCCGACATCGCGATGGGCGTGGATACGGGCGGGGCGGGCGATCAGGGCATGATGTTCGGCTTCGCGTCCGACGAGACCGACGAGCTGATGCCGATGCCGATCATGCTCGCCCACCGGCTCACGCGCTCCCTGGCCGAGCACCGCAAGAGCGGCGAGCTGCCGTGGCTCCGCCCCGACGGCAAGTCGCAGGTGACGGTGATCTACGAGGACCACCGGCCCGTGGCCGTCGATACCGTCGTCGTCTCCACGCAGCACGCGCCCGGCGTGTCCAACCGGCGCATCCGCAGCGAGATCATCGAGGCGATCATCGAGCCCGCGCTGCCCCCCGAACTCGTCACCAAGCGGCCCAAGTACCACATCAACCCCACGGGCCGGTTCGTCGTGGGTGGCCCGCAGGGCGATGCCGGCCTCACGGGCCGCAAGATCATCGTCGACAGCTACGGCGGCATGGGCCGCCACGGCGGCGGGGCGTTCAGCGGCAAGGACCCGTCCAAGGTCGATCGCTCGGGGTCGTACGCCGCGCGGTGGGTGGCCAAGAACATCGTCGCCGCCAAGCTCGCCTCGCGCTGCGAGGTGCAGTTGGCGTACGCCATCGGTGTGGCGGAGCCCGTGTCGGTGATGGTGGATACCTTCGGCACCGGCGTCGTCCCCGATCGCGTGGTGCGCCACGCCGTGCAGGAGGTGTTCGACCTCACGCCGCGCGGCATCATCCAGGCGCTCGATCTCCGCAAGCCCATCTACTCGGCCACCTCGGCCTACGGCCACTTCGGCCGCGTTCCCGAGCACACCGGGCGCGGCAGGACGGCCCGCACGACGTTCACGTGGGAGCGCACCGACCGCGCGGCGGCGCTCAAGCGCGCCGCGCGTTGACGCCGTCGGGGGCTGCATGGTCGAAGTGGTCGTCGCCAAACTCGCCGTGGATGCGTCCTCGCGCACGTACGTCGTGATCCTGCAGGAGAAGGACGGCGACCGCCTGCTCCCGATCTGGATCGGGCAGGCGGAGGCGGAGTCGATCATCATCGAGATGCATCACATCGAACGCTCCCGCCCGCTCACGCACGACCTGTGTCGCACCCTGATCCTCGCCCTCGGCGCCGAACTGCGCCGGGTCGAGATCACGCGGATTGAAGCCCGCACCTACTTCGCCGAGATGCACCTCGTGCGCGACGGGCAGCTCCACCGCGTGGACGCGCGGCCCTCCGACAGCATCGCGATCGCCCTGCGGTTGGGCGCCCCACTGTTCGCCGACGACGCGCTGCTCGCCGAACCCGACGAGAACGGCGAATTCGGGGAAGAGCCCCCGGGTCCGCCCGATACGTCGTCGGAGCTCACCGCCGAGAAGCTCAAGGCCTACCTCGAGCGCCTCCGCCCCGAGGATTTCGGCAAGTTCAATCCCTGAGCCGCCGCCACTCCACATGCGTGTTCTGCAATGCTCCGGGCGGCTCCTCCGCCATGCCGCCTGGCTCGCGCTGGTCGCCGTTCCGCTCGGCGCCCAGACCCCCGGCCGGGTCCCGCTCGGCGAGGTGCGTTACGTGCAGGGCCAGGTGCGCCATCCCGGGCGCGACGGCACCCCCGTGCCGCTCCCGCGCCAGCTCGTCGTGCTGCATCGCGTGGGGCAGGACCGCGCCGGGCCACTGGACTCGGTGCGCACCGATGCGTCGGGCACGTACCGCTTCAGATACCAGACCACCGGGGCGCCCGACGCGGTCTACTTCGCGTCGTCCATGTACGCCGGCATCGCCTACTTCACGTCGCCGTTCCAGTCGGGCGACGTGCAGGGCGCCGACGCCGATATCATGGTGTTCGACACCACCAGCACCGGCATCGCGCTCACGCTCGAAGGGCGCCACCTTGTGATCGGCGCGCCGCAGGCCAATGGCGTGCGCGAGGTGGCCGAGGTGTTCGACCTCGGCAACGACAGCACGAGAACGCTCATCGCGCGCGACTCCCTGTCGCCGCTCTGGACCACGGCGCTCCCGCCCGATGCCATGTCGCCGGCGGTGGAGGGCGGCGACGTGGCGGCCGGCGCCGTGTCGTTCTCCGGCGGCCGGGTGAACCTGTTCGCGCCGGTCAGTCCCGGCGTCCGCCAACTCGCTGTCGCCTATGGCCTGCCGGCCAAGGCCTTTCCGCTGTCCATCGGCATGGATCGTCCCGTCTCGGTGCTCGAAGTGCTCCTCGAGGAACCGTCGGCCACGCCGGTGCTCGATGGGCTCAAGCAGCAGGCGTCGGTCAACACGCAGGGCCGGAACTTCAAACGCTATCTCGCGCAGAACGTCCCCGCGGGCGCCGTGCTGCGCGTAGACGTGAGCGCCGTGTCGTCGTCGTCGCGCACCAGGTTCCTGGCCGGCATGGCGCTGGCCATGGCGCTGCTGATGCTCGGCGCGCTTACTATCGCCTTGCGCCGCCGCCGCGGCGCCGCCCCGCCGCCGCCCGCGCCGGTCGTTGCCCCGGCGGTCGCGCCCGCCACGGCCGGCCCGCGTCCGGACACCGACCAACTCCTGTACGAACTCGCGCAGCTCGATGCGGCGTTCGAACGCGAACCCGCGCCGAGCGCCGAACGTGCGGCCGCCCACGCCGCCGCCCGCGCCGCGCTCAAGGCGCGGATCGCCGACGCGCTTGCTGCGGAGCCCTCGGCACCATAGATTCGCCAACGACAACTGAAACGCGAGTGCGGGATACGGAAACCGGTGTGATACCGGTGCGGCCCCGCCACTGTAACGGGCAACACGTCCGCTCGAAGTGCCACTGACGTCAGTCGGGAAGGCGAGCGCGACGGCCCGGAGCCAGGAGACGACCGGCATTCGCGCCACGTACTAGGGTTCTCGGGGGAGGACCTGTGGCGGCTCCGGTCGCGCGTCGCGCGGTGGTCCCGGCTCTGCGGACATCCTGCCCCAACCAAGGATGTCTTTTTTTGCGTCTCCGCGCCGCGCTCGCCGTCGCTCCGTTCGTCTTCGCTGCCTGCTCCCGCCCGGCGCATCAGCCGGCGCGCGCCCACGCGCCGGTCATCGACGTCGATGATTTCGGCGATACCCTCCGCGCGCCGGCCGTGCCCCCCGCCCGCATCGTATCGCTCAATCCCACCACCACCGAGATCGTGTTCGCGATCGGCGCCGGCGCGCGCCTCGCCGGTCGCTCGCAGTGGGACTCGTGGCCCGACTCGGCGCGCCGGGTGCCCAGCCTCGGCGCCGCCGTCCGCCCCAACGTCGAGGCCGTGCTCGCCGCGCGCCCCGATCTCGTGCTGCTCTACGCCAGCGCCGACGATCGGCCCGCCGCCGCGCGCCTGCGCCAGGCCGGCATTCCCGTGGCCGCGTGGCGCATCGACCGCATCGACGACTTCCGGCGCGCCGTTCGCGATCTGGGCGCGCTGCTCGGCGATTCCGCGCGCGCCGCGACCGTCGTCGATTCGGTGGATCGCACCCTCGCCCGGGTGCGCGCCGCCACGGCGTCGCTGCCGCGCGTGTCGGTGTTCATGCCCACCTGGGAGAATCCCGTCATCGCCATCGGCGGCGGGAGCTTTCTCGACGAACTGATCACGATCGCCGGCGGGCGGAACATCTATGCCGATCTCGCCGCGCCGTCGCCCACCGTCGCGCTCGAAGACGTCGTGCGCCGCGACCCCGACGTCGTGATCACCAGTCCCGACGGCCGTGCCCGGATCCTCGCCGATCCGCTCTGGCGCGGCCTCCGCGCCGTGCGCGCCGGCCGCGTGTATGCGTACGACACCACCGTGGTCGGCCGGCCGTCGGTGGTGCTCGGAGCCGCCGCCGTCTCGATCGCGCGGCTGCTCCATCCCGGCATCCTGCCGTGACGCGGCGCGCCGGTCGATGGGCCGCGGCGCTGGGCGTCCTGGTCGTGCTCATGCTCCTGTCCGTGGCGCTGGGCGCCGTGCGCCTGTCGCCCGCCGACACCGTGCGCGCCCTCCTGGGCCGCGGAGATCCCACCGTCATCACGATCGTCCGCGTGCTGCGCATGCCCCGCATGGCGCTCGCCGTCCTGCTCGGGGCCGGCCTCGGCATCAGCGGCGCGTCGCTGCAGGGCGTGATGCGCAATCCGCTGGCCGAGCCGTACCTGCTCGGCGTATCGGGCGGGGCCGCCGTGGGCGCCGTGATCGCCGTGTCGTTGGGCGCGGCGGCGGGGCTCGTGCCCATCGCCGCGTTTCTCGGGGCAATCGCCGCCGTCTCGGTGGCGTTCCTCGTGGCGCAGGCGGCGCCGGGACGTGGCGATTCGCGCGTGCTGCTCATGGCCGGCGTCATCGTCGGCGCGTTCGCCAACGCGGCGATCATGCTCCTCCTGGCCAACGCCGACGCCGACACCGTGCGCGGAGCCCTCTGGTGGATGATGGGTTCGGTGGGCGATGCCGCGTGGGGGCAGGTGGGCTGGCTCGCGCTCTACGTGAGCGTGGGCGGCGGCCTGCTCGTGGCCTGGGCGCGCGAGATCGACATTCTCGCCCTCGGCGAAGACGCCGCCGCCGGGCTCGGACTGGACGCCGACCGCGCGGCGCGGCGCGTGTACCTCGTCGCGTCGCTCGTCGCGGCCGCTACGGTGGCCGCGGCCGGCCTCGTGGGCTTCGTGGGGCTGGTCGTGCCGCACATCGCCCGCCGCATGGGCGCCGGCGGCCACCGCGCCGTGATCCTCGGCAGCGCCGTGATCGGCGCCGCGCTCGTGGTGGCTGCCGATCTCATCGCCCGCGTGGCGCTCCCGCCCGCCGAGCTGCCGCTCGGCGCGGTCACGGCGATCATCGGCGTGCCGTTCTTCCTCGTCCAGCTCCGGAGGTTGCGGTGATCGCCTTCGAACGCGTGGTCGTGCGCTATCGCGGCGCCGATCGCGATGCCGTGCACGACGTGAGCCTCGAGGCGCGGCGCGGACGCATGACCGCCATCGTCGGCCCCAACGGCAGCGGCAAGAGCACGCTCGTGCGCGTGCTCCTTGGCCGCCAGCCGCTGGTGTCGGGGCGCGTGTTGTTGGACGACCGCGACCTGCGGACCCTGTCGCGCACCGACGTCGCGCGCCGCGTGGCCGTGGTCACGCAGCGCGAGGAGTTGGCGTTCCCGCCGCCGGTGCGCGAGTACCTGGCGCTCGGGCGGTTCCCGCACCGCGGCGCCCGGCGCGCCGGCGCCGCCGCCGATCGCGACGCCATGGAGCGCGCCGTGGCCCTCGCCGCCGTGCGTCCGCTGCTCGATCGCACCGTGGACACGCTCTCCGGCGGCGAATGGCAGCGCGTGCGCATCGCGCGCGCGTTGGTGCAGGGCGGCGATGCCCTCGTGCTCGACGAGCCCACCACGTATCTGGACATCGCGCACGAGATGGAGGCCTTCGAGTTGCTGGCGCAGCTGGCGCACGACGGCATGGCAGTCTTGCTGGTGAGCCACCAGCTGAATCTCGTGGCTCGGTTTGCGCAGCACCTGGTGTTGTTGCACGGCGGGCGCGTGGCAGCGTCGGGGACGCCCGACGACGTCATGCGGGGCGAAGTGCTCGAGCGCGTGTACGGGTGGCCACTCGTGGTCACGCGCGATCCCGCCGTGGGCGCACCAGCGCTCGTGCCGTTGCGCGGACGTCCGCGCGCGGCTCCCCCATACACCCATCGCCCCTCCGATCCATGAACCGGTTCAGGTCCAGCCTGTGCCCGTGGCTCGTCGCGCTGGCCACCCCTGTGCTCGCCCAGGCACAGACGCGCGACACGGTCCACGTCACGCCCGTCGTCACCACCGCCACGCGCATTCCCCTCGACCCGCGCGACGTCCCCGCGTCGGTCACCGTCATCACCGGCGCGCAACTGCGCGCCATGGGCATCACCTCCGTGGCCGACGCGCTCCTCGGCACGCCCAGCGCGGCCATCGCCCAGACCGGAGGGTTCGGCGGCGTCACGTCGTTGTTCCTCCGCGGCGGCGAGAGCCGGTACGTGAAGGTGCTCATCGATGGCGTGCCGGTGAACGATCCCGGCGGCACGTTCGATTTCAGCACCCTCACCACCGACAACATCGATCGCATCGAGATCCTGCGCGGACCGGCCAGCGTGCTGTATGGCGCCGACGCCGTGGCCGGCGTGATCCAGATCTTCACCCGCGCCGGCCACGCCGCGCCGCGCATCACCGTGAGCGCTCGCGGCGGCACGTACGGCACCGGCGATGCGTCGGTCGCCGTGCGCGGCGGCACGCCGTCCGGCGGCGGCGCCCAGGCCGACTATTCGATCGCCGCCTCGCGCCACCAGACCAACGGCATCTACGATTACAACAATCGCTTCACCGAGAACGTGGTCAGCGGACTCGCGTCGTTCGCCCCCGACGCCGCCGACGCCGTGCATCTGTCGCTGCGCTATACCGATTCGCGTTACCACTACCCCACCAACAGCGCCGGCACGGAACTCGATCACAATGCCTTCGCCTCGGGCGATCGCATCGTGCTCGGCGCGCGGTTTGGGCATTCCTTCTCGCGCGTCGCCGCGCTCACCGTCACCGCGTCGTCGGACGAGACCAACGGCGGCACCACCGACCAGCCCGACACCACGGGCGGCGACCTCTATCTCTCGCTCGACGATGTGCGGCGCCACAGCGTGGACGCGCGCCTGAACCTCCGCGATCCCGGCGGTCGCGCCGTGGCCACCGTCGGCGCCGCGCTCGAAGGCGAGGACGAGAATTCCCAGAGCCAGGGCTCGTTCAGCGGCTACCCGTTCACCTCCGCCTTCGCGGCGTACCGCGCCAGTCGCGCCGGCTACGCGCAGCTCCTCTGGACCGGCGTGCCGCGGCTGACGATGGTCGCCGGCGCCCGCGTGGACGACAACCAGCAGTTCGGCGCCTTCGGCACCTACCGCGCCGGCGCCAACTACCGCGCCGCCACCGGCACCAGGCTCCGGGCCAGCGCCGGCACCGCGTTCAGCGAACCGACGTTCTACGAGAACTTCTCCACGGGATACGTGACCGGGAATCCGTCCCTCCGCCCCGAACACGCCCAGTCGTGGGAAGCGGCCGTGGAGCAGGACTTCCTCGATCGCCGGCTCACCGTGGGCATCACCCTGTTCTCCCAGCAGTTCCGCGACATGATCGACTACACCGGCGGCACCACCGCGTGCGGGTTCAGCTACTGCAATGTGGCCCGTGCCCGCGCGTCGGGCGTCGAATACCAGGCCACCGCCGCGGTGTCGCCGGCGCTGTCGGCGTCGTTCGGGTTCACGCATCTCGACACGCGCGTCCTCACCGCCGGGTTCGACACCACCTCGGGCGGGTTGTACCATCTGGGCCAACCACTCATCCGCCGGCCGGCCACCAGCTGGAACGCCGCCCTCGCGTCGCGCCTCGGCGGGCAGGGAACGCTCGATGCCCGATTCACGTATGTGGGCCCGCGTGCCGACCGCGACTTCCGCTCCTACCCGGCCCTCGACGTCACGCTGCCGTCGTACCTGCGCGTGGACCTGGGCGGCACGCTCAACCTGGCCGCGTGGTCGGCCGCCGGCGACGCCGCGCTCACGTTGCACGTCGAGAACCTGACCGGCGTCACGTACCAGTCGGTCTTCAACTTCCGATCCCCCGGACGCACCATCCTCACGGGCGTTCGGTTCACCATGTGATGGAAATCGGACGGGGCAGGGCGGGATTATCTTTCCGCCATGCCCCTCCTGGTGAGCGATGCCATCGTCCTCCATGCGTTCGACTATCTCGAGTCGTCACGCATCTTGCGGCTCGCCACCCGCGAAGGCGGCGTGCGGTCGGCCATCGCCAAGGGTGCCCGGCGCTCGCAGCGGCGGTTCGGCAGCGCGCTCGATCTGTTCGCGCAGGGCAGCGCGCAGCTGTCCACCAAACCCGGCCGCGACCTCGACACCCTGGCCAGCTTCGACGTCGCCTGGTCGCGGCCGGCGCTCGCCACCGACCTCGGCCGGTTTACCGGGGCGTCGGCCATCGCCGAGCTGGTGCTGCACTTCTCCTCCGATCACGCCGATCCCGCGCTGTTCGACGCCGTGGCCGGCGCCCTCGACGCCATCACCGGGGCCGAGCCCGCCCGTGCGCTCCAGGCCACCCTCGCCGGCGCCTGGCAGGTGATCGGAGCGCTCGGCTTCACGCCCTCGCTGATGGACTGCGCCGACTGCCACGCGCCCCTCGACGACCACGACGCGGCCACCTTCAGCCACGCCGCCGGCGGCGTGCTGTGCGCCCGCTGCGCCCGCCTCTCGCCGGGCGGTCGCCGCATGCCGCTGCCGGCCCGGCGCGCCCTCGCCGCGTGGGCCGCCGGCGAAGAGGGCGCGCCGCTGGAGCCCGCCGATGCGCGCGCCCACCAACGGCTCCTGCGGGAGTTCCTGCTCCATCACGTGGTGGACGGGCGGCCCCTCCGCGCCTTCGCCGTGTGGGAACAGGGCCACTGGGGCGCCGCATGATCATCGGCACCGCCGGCCACATCGACCACGGCAAGACCACCCTCGTGCGCGCCCTCACCGGCGTGGACACCGATCGGCTTCCGGAAGAGAAGCGCCGCGGCATCACCATCGAGTTGGGATTCGCGCCGCTCGCGCTGGACGGCGTCGGCACGGTCGGCGTCGTGGACGTGCCCGGCCACGAGGCCTTCGTGCGCACCATGCTCGCCGGCGCCGCCGGAATCGACGTGGGCCTGCTCGTGGTCGCGGCCGACGACGGCGTGCGGCCGCAGACCCGGGAGCACCTGGCCATTCTCGACGTGCTCGGCATCCAGGGCGGCGTGATCGCCCTCACCAAGTGCGATCTCGTGGAAGACGACTGGATCGCCCTCGTGGAAGAGGACCTGCGCGCCCTCGTCGGGGGAACGCCGTTCTCGGCGGCCCCGATCATCCGTGTGTCGCCCGGCGACGAGCCCGCGCTCGCCGCGCTCCGCGCCGCGCTCGCTCGCGCCGCGCTCGCTGCGCCCGCTCGCGACGCCGACGATCTGTTCCGCCTCCCGGTGGACCGCGTGTTCACGGTGCGCGGCACGGGCACCGTCGTCACCGGCACCGCCTGGAGTGGGTCGGTCTCGCGCGACGCGGAAGTCCGCATTCTGCCCTCCGGCCGCATCGCCCGCACGCGCGCCATCCAGACCCACGGTGCGGCCGTCGACCGCGCCCTCCCCGGCCAGCGCATTGCCCTCGCCCTGGCCGGCGTCGACGTGGCCGACGTCCACCGCGGCGACGTGATCGTCGCCGATCGCGCGTGGGAGGCCTCCGCGGTGGTGCGGGCCGACGCGTCGCTCCTCCCCGACGTGCCCCGGCCATTGGGGCCACGTACCGCCGTGCGCTTCCACCTCGGAACCACCGAGGTCGGCGCTCGGGTGGTCACCGCGGGAGGTCCCTTGGAGCCGGGCCAGACCAAGCCCGTGCGTCTGATGCTCGATGCCCCGGTCGTGGCCAGGGCGGGAGACCGCTTCGTGCTCCGGTTGGCGTCGCCGGTCGCGACCATCGGCGGCGGTGTCGTCACCGACCCGCACGCGCAACGCCGATGCAAGCCGTTCGCCGCACCGGACCTGCCGCCGGGCCCGCGGCTTGCCCGACTCCTCGTCGAGGCGGGCGCGCAGGGCGTCGCGTTGGCGTCGCTGCCGGTTCGGCTGGGCGTCAACCCGCGCGGCGTGCCGTCGCTCCTGCGCGAGGTGTCGGCCGTCGAGGCACCGGGGAGCGACCGGGCGCTGTCGCCCGACGTATTCGCGTCGGAGGGTGGTCGGGTGCAGGAGTTCCTGGACCGGTTCCATCGCGCGCATCCGCTGGCGTTCGGCGCGTCGCTGCAGGAAGTGCGCAGCCGGCTCAAGGTGCCGCCTGCGTTCACCGAAGCGCTCGTGGCGCGCGGGGTCGCCAACGGCAGCCTCGAAATCGAGGGTGCCGAGATTCGGCGGGCCGGGTGGGCGCCCACGCCCACCGAAGCGCAGCGAAAGACCCTGAACGCGATGCTTCAGCGGTTGGCCGAGGCGGGCTGGGAACCACCGTCGGTCGCGGAGTTGACGGCCGAGTTCGGCGCTGGAGCGCCGGACATCATTCGACTGGCAGAGCGATCTGGTGAAGTCGTGCAAGTCGATGTAGAACGGTATTATACGGCGTCTAATCTCAAGCAACTTCTTGATAAGATCGGTGCCTTGATGACGCCCGGGAAAGAGGTCGTGCCCGCGGAGATGCGAGAGTCGCTGGGGCTCACGCGCAAGTATCTCATCCCATTGCTGGAGTATTGCGATCGCGTCGGGCTGACCGCGCGACGGCCGGCCGGGAGGTTCTGGAACGGGCTTAACGGCGTCGCGTAACTTTCTGTCGTTTCATTCGTTCCACTATTGCGAATTCTTGACACATCAGCGACCTGCGCCTAGTATTTCGGTCGTAGGCCAGAAGTGCCATTCACCCTCTCAGGAGTCGTCACGACCGTCCTGTTTCGTTAGCCCGGAGTACATATGTTGAACCGCTGGGCAGCACTTGTGCTCGTGCTCGCCCTTTGTGCGTTCACGCCAAAGTATGCGGCGGGGCAGCAGTCTTCCAATCCGCCCCGAGGGCACAAGGCTGGTGGGGGGTTGGGGCAGAACTATCCCAATCCCTTTAATCCTGAAACCACCATTCCATTCACGATCGGTGATCCGACGTGTTCGGACGGTGGGGCATCGCATGTGGTCTCGCTCAGGATCTACAACATTCTGGCGCAGCCGGTGGCTGTGCCGATCCTGCAGGGAGGCTCGTCCTCGTCGGCGTCCAATGGACTGGCCGGCAAGCCGCTGCTCAATCTGTCGTTGAGCTGCGGTCAGTATACGGCATACTGGGACGGCAGGTATCTGAACACCAGCACGGAAGTCGCGTCTGGTGTCTACGTCTACGAGCTCGTGATCGACGGGGACCGCATCGTGAAGAAGATGTTCGTCGCGAAGTGATCCATTCCGAGCCCGATCGTATCGCATGCGCCCCGGCAATCGCCGGGGCGCATGTGTTTTGGGGCCGTCCCGCGCGGCCGGTGCGCCCGGTCGGCAGGTGCCGGCGAGTCTGGCGCATGCGTCGGAGCCGGACCCCGCCGCAATGGCGCACCGGTCCGGCATCGAGGTTGCCATGACCGTAGGTGGGCGCGCCATTCCGGCGAGCCACGAGACGAGACCATGATCAATCCTGACCGCCTGACCGTGAAGGCTGCCGAAGCCCTGAACGCCGCTGTCGCCGAGGCGCGCCGGGCCGGCAACCCCGTGGTGTACGATCTGCATCTGCTGGCCGCCCTGCTGGCCCAGGACGAAGGGATCGTCGTGCCCGTGCTCCAGAAGCTCGGGGTCAACGTCACGTCGGTGCGCGAAGCGGCCGCCCGCGAGATGGGGCGTTACGCCAAGCAGAGCGATGCGCAGCCCACGCTGTCGCGCGAGATCAACGGCGTGTTCGACCGCGCCGAGGAGGAGGCGAAGAAGCTCGGCGACGAGTACGTCTCCACCGAGCACCTCCTGCTCGGGCTGTCCGATGCCAAGGGGGCGGAGAGCCGGCGCATCCTCAACGAGGCCGGCGCCACGCGCGCGGCGCTGCTCGACGCGCTGCAGGCCGTGCGCGGCACGCACCGCGTGACGGATCAGAACCCCGAGAACCAGTACCAGGCGCTGCAGCGGTACACGCGCGACCTCACCGACGCGGCCCGCCGCGGCAAGCTCGACCCCGTGATCGGCCGCGACGAGGAGATCCGCCGCGTCATCCAGGTGCTGTCCCGCCGCACCAAGAACAACCCGGTGCTCATCGGCGAGCCCGGCGTGGGCAAGACGGCGATCGTCGAGGGGCTCGCCCAGCGCATCATCAACGGCGACGTGCCCGAGGGGCTCAAGGACAAGCGCCTCGTGGCGCTCGACCTCGGGGCGCTCATCGCCGGCGCCAAGTTCCGTGGCGAATTCGAGGAACGGCTCAAGGCGGTGCTCAAGGAGATCACCGAGTCGCAGGGCCAGTTCGTCGTGTTCATCGACGAGATGCACATGCTCGTGGGCGCCGGCAAGGCCGAAGGGTCGATGGACGCCGGCAACATGCTCAAGCCCATGCTGGCGCGCGGCGAGCTGCGCGTGGTGGGCGCCACGACCCTCGACGAGTACCGCCAGCACGTGGAGAAGGACGCCGCGCTCGAGCGCCGCTTCCAGCCCGTGTACGTGGGCGAGCCGACGGTCGAGAACACGATCGCCATTCTGCGCGGGCTCAAGGAGCGCTACGAGGCGCACCATGGGGTGCGCATCACCGACGGCGCGGTGATCGCCGCCGCCACGCTCTCCAATCGCTACATCGGCGACCGCTTCCTGCCCGACAAGGCCATCGACCTCGTGGACGAGGCCGCGTCGCGGCTGCGCATCGAGATCGACTCCATGCCGCAGGAGATCGACGAGGTCGAGCGTCGCGTGATGCAACTCGAGATCGAGCGCACCGCCCTCAAGAAGGAGAAGGACAAGGCGTCCGTGGAACGGCGCGAAGCGATCGAGCGGGAACTGGCCGAACTCACCGAGAAGAGTTCGGGCATGAAGGCGCAGTGGCAGCAGGAGAAGGCCACGCTCGGCAACGTCGGCAAGATCAAGCAGGAGATCGAGCAGACGCGCACCGCCGCCGAGCAGGCCTCGCGCGCCGGCGATCTCAGCAAGGCCGC
Organism: Gemmatimonadaceae bacterium; assembly: GCA_035533755.1. Classification (NCBI taxonomy): domain Bacteria; kingdom Pseudomonadati; phylum Gemmatimonadota; class Gemmatimonadia; order Gemmatimonadales; family Gemmatimonadaceae; species Gemmatimonadaceae bacterium. Next base: position 64,626 of record DATLTC010000053.1, on the reverse strand, counting down.
CGAGCTCACCTACGGCCGCATTCCGGAGCTCGAGCGCAACATGAAGGAGGCCGAGGGCAAGCTCGCCAGCCAGGGCGGCCGCCCGCAGTTCCTCAAGGAAGAGGTCACGGCCGACGACATCGCCGAGGTGGTGGCCCGCTGGACGGGCATTCCGGTGACGCGCATGCTCGAGAGCGAGCGCGAGCGTCTCACCAAACTCGACCAGGAACTGGCCGAGCGCGTGGTGGGGCAGGACGAGGCCGTGGTGGCCGTGGCCAACGCCGTGCGCCGCTCGCGCGCCGGACTGCAGGATCCCAATCGCCCGATCGGGTCGTTCATCTTCCTCGGGCCCACGGGCGTGGGCAAGACCGAGACCGCGCGGGCCCTGGCCGACTTCCTGTTCGACGACGAGCGCGCCATGGTGCGCATGGACATGTCGGAGTACATGGAGAAGCACGCCGTGGCGCGCCTCATCGGCGCGCCCCCGGGCTACGTGGGCTACGAGGAGGGTGGCCAGCTCACCGAAGCCGTGCGCCGGCGCCCGTACTCCGTGCTGCTGTTCGACGAGATCGAGAAGGCGCATCCCGACGTGTTCAACATCCTGCTGCAGATTCTCGACGACGGACGCCTCACCGATTCGCAGGGGCGCACGGTGGACTTCCGCAACAGCGTCATCATCATGACGTCCAACATCGGCAGCCACTACATCCTGGAACACACGGGCGGCGATTGGGCCGAGACCGAGCGCCAGGTGATGCAGGCGCTCCAGCAGCACTTCCGTCCCGAGTTCCTCAATCGGGTGGACGACATCGTGGTGTTCCGGCCGCTGGGCATGGAGCAGATCGTGCGCATCGTGGACCTGCAGCTCGCGCATCTCGAAGCGCTGCTCGCCGATCGCAAGCTCACGCTCGAGGTCACGCCCGAGGCCAAGCAGATGCTGGCCGAGGAGGGATACGATCCCGCGTTCGGCGCGCGGCCGCTCAAGCGCGCCATCCAGCGGCTGGTCCAGAATCCGCTCGCCATGGAGGTGCTCGAAGGCAAGTTCGTGGACGGGGACCGGGTGGTGGTGACGCTCGGCGCCAAGGGCGGGCTGGCCTTCGAACACGGCACGCCGGCGGCCGTGGCCTCGGCGTGAGGGGCGGCGCCGAGTCGCCGATCGCGCCGCCGCCCGGCTCGGACGACGCCTGGATGGCCGCGGCGATGGCCGAGGCCCGGCTCGCGGCCGGCGAAGACGACGTCCCCGTGGGCGCCGTGGTGGTGCGCCACGGCGTGATCGTCTCGCGGGCCGGCAATCGTACGGTTCGCGATCACGATCCCACGGCGCATGCGGAGCTGCTCGCCATCCGCCAGGCGGCCAGGGTATTGGGCGATTGGCGACTCACCGGATGCACGCTGTACGTGACGCTCGAGCCGTGCGCCATGTGCGCCGGCGCGCTCGTGCTGGCGCGCGTCGATCGGCTGGTGTTCGGGGCGTGGGACGAGAAGGCCGGCATGGTGGGTTCCGTTGGCGACCTCGTGCGCCATCCCAAGTTGAACCATCGCGTGGAGGTGCGCGGTGGGGTGGAAGAGGAGGCGTGCGGCGAGCTGCTCACGGAGTTCTTCGCGGCCCGGCGCGACGACGGGGCCGCCGAGCGTGGCTGACCGCTGTCCTGCGTGCCAGGGCGCGGAACTCACATCGGTCGAGCGCGTGCCCATCGCCGCGCTCGCCGGCGGCTGGAGTGCCCAGCCGAACGTGGCCGAACGCTTCTCCGCCGAGCAGGTGCTGGATCACGTGCGCACCGACGTGCGCGCCGAGGTCGTGGAGGTGCTCCGCTGTGCGCGGTGCGGAATGGAGCACATGGTGCCCATGCGTACGTGGGCCGCCGACCACTACCCCGTGCAGTCGCACGGATTCGGCTTCGATCACGATATCGCGCTCGCGCGGTTGCGTGGAGGCAGTGGCATGCTGCTCGAGATCGGATGCGCCGAAGGCGATTTTCTGGCCGCCGCGGTCGCGCTCGGCTACCGGGCCATCGGCCTGGATTTCGCGCCGGCGAGCGTGGCGGCCGCCCGGGCGGCGGGGCGTGACGTGCGCGATGCGGGCATGCACCGGCTCACCGAAGCCGTGGGGGCGGACGCGCCGTTCGATGTGATTGCGATGTTCCAGATCATCGAGCACCTGGAGACACCGGATACGACGTTCGACGACTTGGCGCGCATGGCGCGTCCGGGCACGCGACTCCTGATCGGGTGCCCGGCGCCGCGGCGATTCGCGCGGGCGTACCCGCATCCCGAACGCGTGGGGCGCAGCGAATTCTGGGACCATCCGCCGCAGCACACCATGCGCTGGACCCCGGCGGCGCTGCGCGCCTTCCTGGCGCGTCATGGCTGGGCCGTGACGCACGTGGCGGAGGAACCGTTCAGTCTGGTCGGCGCCGCAGCGTCCCTGACGTCGTCGTGCGGAATACCGGCCGGCTGGTACCGTCGCCCGGGTCGCCGGCGGCTGGAGACGCTGGGCTGGATGGCCCGGCTGGTGCTGACCGGGGCGCCCTGGCGGTACTCCGGCGTGCGTCTGTACGCGGAGGCCGTTCGAACCGGCGCTATTGCCGCGTCAGCGTCACCGTCGCCGTCTGCTGTGTGAATACCTGCGAGTCCGTAAACGTTGGCGTATACGTCAGCGTGCCCGTCATGGTGGTGCCGTTGGACACCGTGCCGGCAAAGCTCAACGTGCCGTGATAGAACCCGCCGGCGCCTCGCACGTTCTTGCCCACGAGCGTTGATGCGAACGTCACCGTCGTACCCGACAGGCTGCCGCTGGTGAGCGAGTAGCCGTCGCCCGTCCACGGCGGGCCCCCGCCGACCGACGCCGGTATGCCCGGTTGCACGGTGATCACGCCTGCACCCGATAGGCCGGTTCCCACCTGCAGCAGCGCCACCGTGATGGTGGTGCCCGCGCCCTGTGCCGTGGCCCATTCTCCCGACAACGTGGCGGGCGTGGCGGATCCCGACGAAGTGGCCGCGGTACACGCGGCCTTCGACGCGCCGAAGCCGCCGCTGCCGGTGGGGTCCACGATCACGCCGGAAATCGAATCGCCGGTCACGAGCGTACCGTGAATGGTCACCGTGCCCGCCCCGCCGGACGATGACGCGTCGAGCGTGGATCCCGTGACCGTTCCCATGAGCCCCACCGTGCCGACAAAGGGACCGCCGGCCACGCTGGTCACCGAGGCGCCGCCCACCACCACGTTCAGCCATCCGAATTCGATGCCGTCCTGCCACGATCCGCAGTAGGAGGTGGCCGGGACGCCGGTGCTCTGGGGCAGTCCCGAGAACGAGCCGGTGCCGCCGCCGGGTCCGGTGAACGAGCCCGATGCGCTCGACGCCGAGGTCGATCCCGTGAACGCATACCCACCGCCGTTCACGGTGAACGCGCCGGTGGACGCCGAGTACGTTCCCGATAGCGCGGCCGTCACGCCGCCCACCGTGACCATGGTGCCGCCGGCCTGGCCCGATGTATGGGTGGTGAGCGTCAACGTGCCGCTCTGGGCGCCAGAGGCGAATGCGGCCGCGTAGCTGGCGGTTACGTCTCCCCCGGAATTGGATGCGTCGGTAGGGCCGGCGACGCCGCCGCAGGCGGCGACGAGCAGTGCGCATACACTCTGCGTCATCCACGGCGCGGGAGCACCGAGAAGGCTCCGCTGCGATCTCGTCACGAATGCTCCAGCGCGGGGGGTGGAAAGCGAACAGAGCATACCGGCGCGCCGGCCGGGGCGCAATGACCGATGGCTCACGCCGCATCGCGTTGACACCCCGTTACTTGCGGTCTATTTTTCGAGGCTCTTGGACAGGTGGCCGAGTGGTTGAAGGCACCGGTCTCGAAAACCGGCATACCGGCAACGGTATCGTGAGTTCGAATCTCACCCTGTCCGCTGCTGTGGATATTCGGCGCGCTGTCGCAGGGTCAGACCTGCCGGCGCGCCGTCTCTTGGATGGGTGGCCGAGTGGTTTAAGGCGCACGCCTGGAAAGTGTGTGTACGTCAAAAGCGTACCGTGGGTTCGAATCCCACCCCATCCGTGAGTTCAGGCCCGCTGGACCGGCGCCTGGGCGCTCTACTCCGAGCCCGCGCGCCGTGGCTGTACCACCCGCTACGCCGTGCCTACGCGTTGGCCGAATACGCCGCCATGCGCCGCGCGGCCGGCCGTTCCCGGGCCGGCGACGCCTACGGCGAACCGTTCTGGGATCTGCACGTCGACGCCTCGTGGGATTGGGCGGGGTTCGCGATGCTCATCTACAGGTACACGAAGCCGCGCGGCGTGGTGGACGTGGGCTGTGGCGACGCGAAGATCCTGGCGGCGCTCGCGTCCCTCGATCCGGGGCTCGCTCTGCGAGGCTACGACGGCTCCCCCGAAGCGCGGCGCCGTGCCGCGGCGCGCGGGGTCGCCGTGCGGCCGCTGGATCTGGCGAGCATCCGCCCCGAGGCGCTGGCCGCGGTGCGCGCGGACTGCGCGGTGCATGACACGGCGGTGTGCCTCGAGGTGGCCGAACACCTGCTCCCCTGGCACGCGGGACGGCTACTCGGTCTGCTCACAGCCTGCGACACCGTGGTGTTCTCGGCGGCGCATCCGGGGCAGGGCGGCACGCTGCACGTGAACGAGCGGCCACTGTCCTACTGGGTGGCGCGGTTCGCCGAGCGGGGCTACGTCCTGCGCGCCGACGACGCGGCGTTCGGCGCGGAACTCGCGGCGCTCACCCTGCCGCCCTGGTACGCGCAGAATGCGCACCTGTTCGGCCGGCGCCGGGCGGGCGACGGCCGACCGACCGGCTAGGGCTGGGGGCCGGCGGGGACGGTCGGCGGCGCGTGTCCCTCGCCGAGCGTGAAGCTGCGCAGATACATGTTGAGCGACCCGAAGGGCAGCCCCGACTTCATCTGCACGATCAGGCGCCGGTCGTCGTCGCTGATCCAGATCTCGGCGTGCCCGCCTTCGCCGAAGATCCCGGTGGTCTTGATCGTGGGGCGCAGCACGACGCACATGAACTTGCCGGCCGGCACCTGCACCTCCTCCCGCCGCACCACGTCCACGATCACCGGATTGCGGTCGGCCATGAAGTAGCGGTTCCATTCGTAGTGCTGGCCCACGGTCAGCGGCAGCGTGCGGATGAAGTACATGAACGCTTCATCGTCGAGCGGCGCCGGCACGGTGGCGCTCGTGTCCTTGCCGTTGCGCGTGTAGAACCCCCGGCGGGGGAAGATGTCGTACGTGCTCGTGCGCTGGTAGCGTCCTTCGTGGATGTCCTGGAAGTAGCGGTACGAGACCAGGGTCCGGGCGTCGAACCAACTCGTGTAGTTGTCGTGCACGCCGAACCACGCGGGGCCGCCGTTCACGGAGAACTGCACGCGGAACGTCTCGTGGCCGCGCACCGTATCGCGGGCATCGAGCGAGACCTCGGCCCGGCCCACGGAGAGGAAGCCGAATTTCGCGTCGAACGTCATCCGTTCGCCCACCGAGAACGGCCACTTCCCGGGCGCGCCGGGGCCGGTGGTGTCGGTGTGGACGGCACGCGCCGAATCCTGCGCCGCCAGGGGGGCGGCCAGGAGGGGCAGTAGGCACAGGAGCGAGACGATGCGGGACACTTCAGAAAGCAAACGGGGGGCCGCCGTTCGGGCAACCCGGAGATGCGCCGCGCTTCATTTCGGCGCGCCATGTCGCCATATTGTGTACCAATGGCCGCCAATCCCATCACGATTCTCGACGCGCGATCGCTCCAGCGAACCCTCCGTCGAATGGCCGACGAAATCGTCGAGCTGAATAACGGAACGGACGATCTGCTCATTGTTGGTATTCAGCGCCGCGGAGTTCAACTCGCGGCGCGAATTGTATCATTGATCGGTGAGCGCGAGAAAGTCACGGTGCCGCAGGGTGCGCTCGACATCACGCTCTACCGCGACGACCTGCAGACGGTGGGTCCGCGGCCCGTGGTCGGCCCCACCAACATCCCGTGGGACATCGACGGCAAGCGGATCGTGATCGTGGACGACGTCCTGTACACCGGCCGCACGGTGCGCGCCGCGCTCGACGAACTGGCCGATTTCGGCCGGCCCCAACGCATCGGGCTCGCCGTGCTGATCGATCGCGGCGGACGCGAGCTGCCGATTCGCGCCGACATCGTGGGCCGCACGCTCACCGTGCCGCCGGGCGGCCGCATCGACGTGATGATCGCCGAATTGGACGGACGCGATGCCGTGGTGCAGGTGCTGCCGGAGCAGGGCGCGTGACCGGCCCGCTCGGGAAGGACCTTCTCGGGCTCGAGCCGCTCACCGGCGATCAGATCTCGCTCATTCTGGATACTGCCGAACCGTTCAAGGAGATCAGCGAGCGCGCGATCAAGAAGGTCCCGACCCTGCGCGGCGCGACGATCGTCAACCTGTTCTTCGAAGCGTCCACGCGCACCCGCGTGTCGTTCGAGTTCGCGGAGAAGCGGCTGTCCGCCGACGCCGTGAACGTCGGGGCGTCGGGGTCGAGCGTCACGAAAGGCGAGACCCTCGTCGACACGGCGCGCAACCTCGAGGCCATGCGGATCGACATGGTCGTGATCCGCCACGGCGCCTCGGGCGCGGCCCAGTTCCTGGCCGACCGCATCGAGTCCACCGTGATCAACGCCGGGGACGGCACCCACGAGCATCCCACGCAGGGACTGCTCGACCTGCTCACCCTGCGCGACCACTTCAAGAAGCTCGACGGCCTCAAGGTGTGCATCTGCGGTGACGTGCTCCATTCGCGCGTCGCTCGTTCGAACATCTGGGGGCTCTCCAAGATGGGCGCCCAGGTGGCGGTGTGCGGCCCCCGCTCGCTGCTCCCCAACGCCATCGACGAGATGGGCGTCACGGTGTTCGACCATATCGAAGACGCCCTGGAGTGGGCCGACGCCATAAACATCCTGCGCCTGCAGCTGGAACGCATGACGGCGGGATACATCCCGTCGCTGCGCGAATACAACCGGGTGTTCGGCGTGTCGCGCGAGCGGCTGGAGCGCGTGGGCCGGGACATCCTGATCCTCCACCCCGGTCCCATGAACCGGGGCGTCGAGATCGATTCCGACGTCGCCGACGGACCATTCAGCGTGATTCTCAACCAGGTAACCAACGGAGTGGCCGTGCGCATGGCCGTGCTGTATCTGCTCTCGGGTGGCCGCCCCGAGTTGGCCGAGGCCGCCAAGGGCGGGGGGGCGCGATGAGCCGCGCCCTGTTCCTCCACGGCGGCCGCGTGGTCGACCCCTCGCAGGGGATCAACGAGGTGGCCGGCGTGCTCGTCGAGGACGGGCGCATCGTGGCGGTGGGCCCGCGCCTGGGCGACGGCGTCGGCGCCGATGCCGAACGCATCGACTGCACCGGGCTCGTCGTCGCCCCCGGATTCATCGACGTGCACTGCCACCTCCGCGAGCCGGGGCGCGAGGACGTGGAGACCATCGCCACCGGAGCGCGTGCCGCCGCGGCCGGCGGGTTCACCGCGGTCTGCGCGATGCCGAACACCGACCCGGTCACCGACAACCAGGCCGCCGTCGGGTTCATCGTGCGTCAGGGGCAGCGGGCCCGGGCGGCTCGCGTCTATCCCATCGGCGCCGTGTCGCTGGGCCAGAAGGGGCTCGCGCTGGCGGAGTTCGGCGAGATGGTCGGGGCCGGCGCGGTGGCGGTGAGCGACGACGGGAAACCGGTGGCCAGCGCGCACATGATGCGCACGGCGCTCGAGTACGCGCGCACCTTCGGCATCCCCGTGGCCGATCACTGCGAGGAGCCCACGCTGGCAGCCGGCGGGGCCATGAACGAAGGGCTGATGAGCGCGAAGATGGGCCTCAAGGGGATTCCCTCGGAGGCCGAGGAGATCATGGCGATCCGCGATATTCTCCTCGCCCGCCGCACCGGCGGCCACGTCCACCTGTGCCACATGAGCACGCGCGGATCGGTGGACCTCATCCGCTGGGGCAAGGAGCGCGGCATCAACGTCACGGCCGAAGTCTGCCCACACCACATCTCCCTCACGGAAGCGGCGGTGGAGGGGTACGACACCAACGCCAAGATGAATCCGCCGCTGCGCACCGCCGACGACGTCGAGGCGCTGCAACAGGCCGTGCGCGACGGCGTCATCGACGTGATCGCCACCGACCATGCGCCGCACCACTACGACGAGAAGGAACGCGAATTCGCCGATGCGCCCAATGGCATCGTGGGCCTCGAGACGGCGCTCTCCGTGAACATCACGTGGCTGGTGAAGCCGGGCATCATCGACGTCGTGACGCTCATCGACAAGATGTCGGTGGCGCCGGCGCGGATCTTCCACCTTCCGGGCGGCACGCTCCGCACGGGGAGCGCCGCCGACATCACGGTGTTCGACCCGGCAGCCGAGTGGACGGTGCATCCGGCGCATTTCAAGTCCAAGGGCCGCAATTCGCCCTACGCCGGAATGACCCTCGCCGGGCGCGTGCACTACACCCTCGTCGAGGGCCAGGTCATCCATCGCGCGACCGGGTGATCGATGGCCGCCGAGGCCGAGGGGCGGGCTGAGATCGTCGGGGTTTGCGCGCGGCTGTACGCGCGCGGCCTCATCGCCGGCCCGGACGGCAACGTCTCGGTCCGCCTGGGCGACGACCGCATCCTGATCACCCCGGCCGGCCGGTCCAAAGGGGAGGTGCAGGGCCAGGACCTGGTGGTGGTGGATGCCGAGGGCCGGCACGTTTCCGGGAACCACCCTGCGTCGTCTGAGGTACGGATGCATATGCGCATCTACCGACGGCGGCCGGACGTCCATGCAGTCGTGCACGCCCACCCGCCGACGGCGACGGCATTCGGCGTTGCCGGCGAGGATTTCCTGGCGCCGGTGCTGCCGGAAGTGATACTGCAGATGGGCGGGGTCCCCCTCGTCCCGTACGTGACGCCCGGCGGCGAGGCCCTCGCCGACCAGTTCGAACCCTTCCTTCCGCATTACGACGCATTCCTCATGGCCAATCACGGTGCGACGACGGTCGGTCCGTCCCTCACCATCGCGTACCAGCGCATGGAGAGCCTCGAGCACGCGGCGCGCATTCTGCTCGCCGCGCGGCAGTTGGGGCGCGTGCGCCAGCTGACCGACGACCAGGCGGCCGCGCTCCGCGCCGTCGCCGCCGCGGCCCGGGTGATCGCATGACCCGGAAGACTCCGGGGTCGCCGCTCGACGTCGTGACCGCGCTCATGGAAGAGCGGGCCAAGTTCGAGGCCTGGCTCTCCACCCTCGAGGCCCGCCGCGAATCCACGGCGTTGCACGTGTACGAGCGCGTGCGCCTGGATTACGAAGGGCGCCTGCAGCGGGTCGTCGACGAACTCAAGGCGCATGCCACCGAGCTCGAGGCCCAGGCCGAGAAGTACACGGCGCGGCTGGGCGAACTGTCCGCGCAGGAACAGGCCCGGCGCGACGAGCGGGCCGAGGCCGAGCTCCGCGCGCACGTCGGCGAACTGTCGCCCGACGCTTGGGAAGCCACGGCGCGGGAGGCCGACCAGACGCTGGCCGAGATCGCCGCCGAGCAGGCCGTGGTGGGCGCCGACCTCAACCGCGTCCATGACCTCCTCGGTGCTGCGATGGCGCCGCCGGTCGCCGTCGCGCCGGAGCCGGCGCCGCGGCCGCAGGCGGCCACGGACTCCGGCATCGTGACCGAGCCCGCGATGCCGGACCCCGAGGCGGCGCGGCAGTCCACGCCGGCTCCGCAGGGACCGGAACCGCAGCCCACGCCGCCCGCCCGATCGGCGTTCGATGAGCTGGCGTTCCTCAAGTCCGTGGTGTCGCCGTACGCCTCCAGCACGCCCATCGCGCCCTCGCCGCCGCCGGACGCCGCGGTCATGCACGACGACAGCGACGGATTGGGCCAGTCGCTGGTGTCGCGGGCCGGCCGGGTGTCGCACGAGCGCGAGTTCATCCGCGAGGATCCGGCGGACGCCACATCGGGGATCGTCGGGTCGGTGCCGGAGGCGGTGCGGGGCGGGGAACGTCCGTTCGCGGCGAACGTCACGGCCAACAACCCGATCGTGCTGCGGCCGTCCGGCGCGGTGGAGCAGCCGAAGACGCTCAAGTGCGCCGAATGCGCCGCCATGAACTACCCCACGGAGTGGTATTGCGAGCGGTGCGGCGCGGAGTTGGCGTCGCTCTGATCCGGCGCCGGGGCCACGCAAAAAGGGCTGCGATGTTCTCGCAGCCCTTTTGTGCTACTGGCGATCTCGTCCGCTGCGTTACGCCTTGCGAGCGATCTGGCTCTTGTGGCGGGCGGCGGCGTTGCGGTGCATCAGTCCCTTGCGGGCGGCACGGTCAGCCAGGGTCGCGGCCGCAATCTTGTCCGCGTGCGATGCCCCGGGGGCCTTGGCTTTCTTCAGCGCGGTCCTGAGCGCCGCGCGCTGGGCGCGATTGCGCACCGTCGCGGCCCGAGACTTCCGCATGTTCTTTTTCGCGGATGCGATTTTTGGCACGAAATTCTCCGAATTTTGCCGGTCGATTCGCGCGGTTGCGCGAAGCGAGGAACCTAGGGCCGCCGCGGGGTAAAGTCAAGCGCGGTGAAACGCCGGATGTCGTGACGCCACAGTACTTTGACACCCTTCACCGGCATCACTAGCTTACGCGCCACGTCCACGCGCGAGTCAGCGACTCGCCCCGCGCTCTCGCACCCGCCGTTGAATACACTCCAGAGCTTTCTCTTCGTTGCGCCGATCCTCCTGTTTTCCGTGATCGCGCACGAATACGCCCATGGCTACGCCGCATTCCGGCAGGGCGACCCTACGGCCTACCAGTTGGGGCGCCTGACCTGGAACCCGATCCGGCACATCGATCCGTTCATGACCATCCTCCTGCCGGTCATGCTGTGGATCGTGTCGCACGGGCAGGTGATCCTGGGTGGCGCCAAGCCGGTGCCCGTGAACCCGCGCAACTACCGCAACTTCAAGCGCGGCGACATCATCGTGTCGCTGGCCGGCGTGAGCGCCAATCTCGTGATCTCGCTGGGCTGCGCGGCGGCGATCGCGCTCGTGGGGCTCGTGGGCCGCTACGTGACGCCGCTCGACGACACGGTGGCGATTCTGCAGGTGATGCTGACCTACGGCGTCTGGATCAACCTCGTGCTCATCGCGTTCAACCTGATTCCCATTCCTCCGCTCGACGGCTCGCACGTGATGAAGTACCTGCTGCCGCCGGCGTGGTCGCTGCGCTATCAGGCGCTGTCGCGCTACGGGATCATCGTCCTCGTCGTGCTGCTGTACTTCGGCGGGCCCTTCTTCTCGTTCTGGATGCAGCCGGCCATGCACGTCAGCGACTTCCTGCTCAGGGCCGTCGATCCGTTCATGATGCCCAACGCGCAGCAGTGGGCGCCGCGATGAGCGACGCGCAGTTGACCCTCGAGTCGCCCAGCGGCGACGCGGCGTTCGTCGTCGAACTCACCGCGTTCTCCGGGCCGCTCGACCTGCTCCTGTCGCTCATCCGCGAAGAGCAACTCGACATCTACGACATCCCGATCGCCCGCATCGCCGAACAGTTCCTGCTGCGCATCCGCACGCTCGGGCTCAACGATGCGGCGGACTACCTCGAGATGGCGGCGCGGCTGCTGCGCATCAAGGCGCAGATGCTCCTGCCGCGCAGCGGCGAGGAAGCGTGGGAGGATCCGCGCGCGGAACTCGTGCGCCGCCTGCTCGAGTACCAGCAGATGCGCGAGGTCGTGGACCTGCTCGAACACCGCGGCGAGGAGCGGCGCAACCAGTTCGCGCGCGCCTTCGTGCTGCCCAACGCCCCCTCGGCGCCGGCGCCGCTGGCGCTCTCGCTGAGCGAGCTGCTCTCGGCGGTGGACCGCGTGCTGCGTGCGGCGCGGCGGCCCTCCGTCCACGACGTCGTCTCCCGGCCGCTCGACGTGCCGGCGGCGGTGGCCATCATCCGCGCCCTACTCGTGCTCCGGGCCCGCATCATGTGGACGGAGATCGTGAAACGCGATGCCGAGCCGTCGTTCGTCCTCTCGACGCTCATGGGTTTGCTCGAGCTGGCCAAGGTCGGCGAGCTGCGCGTGAACCAACCCCAACCCTTTGCAGACGTGGAGATCGCGCGTGACGCCGCTGGCGAAGCTGCTTGAAGCCGCGCTGTTCGCGAGCGCGCGACCGATTCCGCTCGCCGAACTGGCCGAACTGGATCCCGAGGCCCCGCTCGCCGTCGTGACGGCCGAGCTGGAGACGCTGCGCGAGCACTACGACGTGGACGGTCACGGCGTGGAACTCGTGGAGATCGGGGGGGGCTGGCAGATCCTCACCCGCGCCGAGTACACCGAGGCCATCGAGCGCGCGCAGTTGGCCGCCCGTCCGCAGCGGCTGTCGGCGGCGGCGCTGGAGACGCTGGCCATCGTGGCCTATCGCCAGCCGATCGGCCGCGCCGAGATCGAGGAGATCCGCGGCGTGAACGTGGGCGGCGTCCTCAAGTCGCTGCACGAGCGCGGGCTCGTGGACGTGGTGGGGCGCGCCGAGGGACTGGGCCGCCCGCTGCTGTATGGGACGACCCCGCTGTTCCTGGAACATTTCGCCCTGCGGCATCTGCAGGAGTTGCCGCGGGCCGACGAGCTCGCGATCGCCCTGCGTGCCGAACCGAAGGCCGTGTGACGGACTCTCCGATGCGCATCCAGCGCGCGCTGGCGCGCGCGGGTGTCGCGTCGCGGCGCCGGGCCGAGGAGTTGATCGCGGCGGGCCGCGTCACGATCAACGGCGTGGTGGCGCGCATCGGCCAGAGCGTCGTCCCGGGCGTGGACCGCATTCTGGTCGACGGGCGCGCCGTGGCGGCGCCCGCCGCGGCCACGTGGATCGTGCTGCACAAGCCGTCCGGCGTGATGACCACGAAATCGGATCCGGCCGGCCGCCGCACGGTGTTCGACCTCGTGCCCAAGGTGCCGGGGCTGGTCTACGTCGGGCGCCTGGACTACCTGACGGAAGGCGTGTTGCTGATGACCACCGACGGCGCGGCGGCGCACGCCCTCACCCACCCCAGTCGCGAGATCGAGCGCACGTACGTGGCCACGGTGCGTGGCGACGCCAAGACGGCCGCCCGCGTTGCGCAGACCGGGGTCGCGCTGGAAGACGGCATGGTCACGGCACGGCATGCCGCGGCGGAACGACTGGCCGACGGCCGGTGGGCATTCGAGATTACGATCGCGGAAGGGCGGACGCGCGAGGTCCGGCGCCTGTGCGAGGCGCTGAACCTGGACGTCGACCGTCTGGTGCGCACGCGGTTCGGGCCGGTGCAGCTGGGGTCGCTGCCGAGCGGGGCGACGCGGCCGCTCAAGCCCAATGAGGCGGCCGTGATCAACGCGCTCGCCGAGCACGTCGAGCGCTGAACGGATAGAACCGCCGTCGGGCGGCGGGGTACAGATCGGGACGCCTTCGCACACCCACCCCTCGTTGGAGCGGCCGTGGAACCACAGCACACTTCGTCGGCGGATTCTCGCCTGGTGCACGACGTCACGGCGCAGGTCGCGCGACGGGTCGTGGGCCAGGACTACATGGTGGAGCGGCTGCTGATCAGCCTGCTCACGGGCGGCCACGTCTTGCTCGAGGGGGTTCCGGGACTGGCCAAGACGCTGACCGTGCGCACGCTCGCCGAGACGATCGACACGACGTTCCAGCGCATCCAGTTCACGCCCGACCTGCTGCCGGCGGACGTGCTCGGCACGCAGGTGTACGAACAGGGGTCGGGGCAGTTCGTGGTGAAGAAGGGGCCGATCTTCGCCAACATCATCCTCGCCGACGAGATCAACCGCGCCCCGGCCAAGGTCCAGGCGGCGCTCCTCGAGGCGATGCAGGAGAAGCAGGTCACCATCGGCGGCGCCACGTACACCCTCGACGAACCGTTCCTCGTGCTGGCCACGCAGAATCCCATCGAGCAGGAGGGCACGTACCCCCTCCCCGAAGCGCAGGTGGACCGGTTCATGCTCAAGCTGCGCGTGGGCTATCCCACTCGCGACGAGGAGAAGGAGATCATGCGCCGCATGGCGAGCGGCGTGCCGATCGCCGTCGAGCATGTGGCCACGCCCCAGGCGATTCTCGAGGCGCGGCGGCGCATCGCCGAGCTGTACATGGACGACCGGATCGTGGACTACATCGTGGACATCGTCCACGCCACGCGCGACCCGGCGGCCGCCGGCCTGCCCGATCTCGCGCCGCTCATCGAATTCGGCGCCAGCCCGCGGGCCACGATCGCCCTCGCCCAGGCGTCGCGCGCCCATGCGTTCCTGCGCGGCCGCGCCTTCGTGACCCCGGACGACGTGAAGGCGATCGGGCCCGACGTGCTCCGCCACCGGGTGATCACCACGTACGAAGCCGAGGCCGAGGAGATCACGACCGAAGAGATCGTGCGCCGCATCTTCGCCAAGATCGAGAGTCCATGACCACGGCCGCCGCCTCGCGTACGGCGCTCGTCTCCCCGGACATCCTGCGGCAGGTCCGGCTGGTCGAGTTGCGTACCCGCGGCCTCGTGAATTCGCTGTTCGCCGGGGAATACCGGTCGGTGTTCAAGGGGCAGGGCATGGAATTCTCGGAGGTGCGCGAGTACCAGGCGGGCGATGAGGTGCGCACCATCGACTGGAACGTCACGGCCCGCATGCGGCGGCCGTACGTCAAGCGGTACATCGAGGAGCGCGAGCTGACGGTCGTGCTCGCCGTGGACCTGTCGGGCTCGGAGCGGTTCGGCACGCGGCGCCGGTTCAAGAGCGAGGTGGCCGCGGAACTCGCCGCCGTGCTCGCGATGTCGGCCATCCGCAACAACGACCGCGTGGGCACGGTGTTCTTCACCGACCGCGTCGAGCACGTCGTGCCCCCGCGCAAGGGACGCCGGCACGCGCTCCGCGTGTTGCGCGACCTGCTGGTGTTCGAGCCGCAGGGCCGCGGCACCGATGTCGGCGGCGCGCTCGGGTATCTGGGACGGATGCTCTCCCATACGGCGATCATCTTCGTGGTCTCGGACTTCCTCGGCGCCGACGTGGAGCGTCCGCTCAAGCTGCTCACCCAGCGCCACGACGTCGTCGCCGTGACGGTGGAAGATCCCGCCGAGGTCGAGCTGCCCGACGTCGGGCTGGCCCGCCTCGTCGATCCCGAGACGGGGGCGACGATCGACGTGAATACCAGCGATCCGTTGGTGCGCGCCGCGTACGCGCAGCGCGTGAACGCCGAGCGCGAGCGCCGGCAGCGGTTGCTGCGCCGCCTGGCCATCGATGAGGTGCCCATCCGCACCGAAGCGCCGATCATCGAGCCGCTGCTCCGGTTCTTCCGGACGCGCGAAACGCGGGCCTGGAGGCGTTAGCCGTGCGACTTCGCGGCGCGCTCCTGCTGGTGGGCCTTCCGGCGTTCGTCGCGCGGGCCCAGGGGCCTGCCCGGTCGGGCACGGTGATTCGCCCCGACACCGTCACCGTCGGCCAGCCGTTCCGCGTCGAGGTCCGGGTGCGGGCCGCCGCCGGCGCGACGATCATCTTCCCCCCGGGCCCCGATTCGACGGGCAGCGTGCAGGCGCTCGATCCGCGTGTGGTCACCGACGCCCACACGGCGGGCGCGGTCGATCAGACGGCCAGCTACCGGCTCGCGGCGTGGGACGTGGGCACGCTCCGCGTGGGACTCCCCGACGTGATCGTGGAGGCGGGAGGGCGCCAGACCCTCGTGCCGCTGGCCGGCCTCACGGTGTTCGTGAAGAGCGTGCTCCCGGGGGACTCGTCGCTCCGCGTGCCCAAGCCGGCGCGCGATCTGCTGGTGAGTCCGGCGGTGCCGTGGTGGATCCTCGGCGTGCTCGCCCTCATCGCGTTCCTGCTCTGGGTGTCCTGGCGCCGTCGTGGGCGCGGCGGCCTGCCCTCGGCGCCCGGCGTCGATCCGTTCGCGCGCGCCGAGCGGGAGTTCGCGCGCGTCGCCGCCCTCGGCCTCGTCGAGGCGGGGGAGCGCGGCCGCTACGTGGCGCTCGTCGTCGAGGTGCTGCGCGACTATCTGGTGGCGCGGTATCCGCTGGCCACGCTCTCGCTCACGTCGGAGGAACTCGCCGCCGAACTCCGCGACGCGGCGGCGGTGCCGCACGAGTCGCTGCATCGGCTGCTGCAGGAGGCCGACCTGATCAAGTTCGCGCGCCGCACCCTGACCACCGAGCAGGCGCTCGAGCTCGGGCGTGAGGCGCAGGCGGTCGTGGCCCACGAGCACGTCGCGTCCGCGCCGCCGCCGCAGTCGGAGGCGGCCTGATGACAATCCCGCACGTGGAGTTCGTGACGCCGGCGGCGCTGGGGTTGCTCCTCGCGCTTCCCGTCTGGTGGTGGTGGTACCGGCGCCACCAGCGCGCGGGCATCGTGTTCTCGCGCGTCAGCGTCCTCGCCGCCGTCGCCGGGCGGCACAGCCGCGTCACGCGCTGGATCGTCGCGCTGCGCAACCTGGCGATCCTGCTCGCCGTGGTCGCGCTGGCCCGCCCGCGTGCCGGCGCGCGCGCGGAGAACGTGACCAGCGAGGGCATCAACATCGTCATCGCCATCGATCTCTCGAGCTCCATGTTGTCGCAGGACTTCCAGCCGGACAATCGGCTCGAAGTGGCCAAACGCACGGTCAAGGAGTTCATCGCCGAGCGCACGAGCGATCGGATCGGTATCGTCGCGTTTGCCGCCGAGGCGCTCACCCAGGTGCCGCTCACCACGGATTATCCGGTGGTCAACGCGGCCGTGGACAATCTGCAGGCGGGCCAGCTCGAGGACGGCACGGCCATCGGCACCGCCATCGCCACGGCGGCCAACCGGCTGCGCGACGCCCCCGGCCGGTCGCGCGTCATGATCCTGCTCACCGACGGCGTGAACAACCGCGGCGCGATCGATCCCCGGACGGCGGCCCGCGCCGCGGCGGCGTTCGGCATCAAGATCTACACGATCGGCGTCGGCACCGAGGGCATGGCGCCGGTGCCCGTGGGGCGCGGCCTGTTCGGTCTGCGCTATGAGAATCGTCCGGTCGAGATCGACGAGTCGCTCCTCACCGACGTGGCGAACATCACCGGCGGGCGGTACTTCCGGGCTCGCGACGCCGCCGCGCTCCGCCGCATCTATCAGCAGATCGACGAACTCGAGCGCGTGCCGGTGCAGACCCGGACGTACGTGCGGTACACCGAACTCTATCGCTGGCCGCTGGGGCTGGCGCTGCTCGGCCTGACGTTGGAGTTGGGCCTCGTCGCGTGGAAGGCGCCGCTGCCGTGACCTTCGACTACCCGTGGATCCTTGCGCTGGCGGTGTTGCTCCCGGCGGCCGTCGGCGTCGTGCTGCTGCGGGGCGGACGGCGGCGGCGCGCCCGGCTCGAGCGGTTCGGCGACCTCGACGTGGTCTCGCGGCTGATGCCTGGCGCGCTCGCGCAGTCCGCGGGTTGGCGGGCCGCGCGCCTGGCCGGCGCCTGCGCCCTGGCCGGTGTGGCGCTGGCGGGGCCGCGCTGGGGGCTCGAGCGCAACGTCACGCGGACCCGCGGATTCGACATGGTGCTGGCGCTCGACGTGTCGCTCTCCATGCGCGCCACCGACGTCCGCCCCGATCGGCTGGAGCGGATGAAGCAGGAGGTGCGCCGGCTGCGCGCCATGTCGCCGGGTGACCGCATCGGACTGATCGTGTTTGCCGGACGCAGCTACGTGCTGTCGCCGCTCACCGTGGACGAGGGGGCCCTCGATCTCTTCCTCGACAACCTCGACCCGTCGATCGTCGGGCAGCCGGGTAGTTCGCTGTCGCGGGCCATCCGGCAGGGCACCGACCTGCTGTCGCTCGGCAGCAGCGGCGCCGACCGCGCGCTGGTGGTCATGAGCGACGGCGAGGCGTTCGAGCCGGAGGCCGACGTGGTGGCCGAAGCGCGGCGTGCCGGCGAGAAGGGCATCAGCCTGGTGACGGTCGGCTTCGGCACGACGGCCGGGTCCACGATCCCGGTGCGGGCGCCCGACGGCACGATGACGGTCAAGCGGGACGACCGCGGGCAGGTGGTGATCACGCACTACGTGCCGGGCATGCTGCAGGCCGCCGCGCAGGCGGCGCACGGCACGTTCATCGACGCCGCGGCCACCGACAAGGCGGCCCGCATCCGCGACGCGCTGTCCACGCTGCGCACGCAGCAGCGCACGTCGGTGGGCGCCGAGACGCGGACGCCGCGCTACCAACTCTTCCTGCTGCCCGCGGTCCTCTTGCTGCTGCTCGATGCGTTCCTGGTCGCGCGTACCGACCGGCGGCGACGCGGCGATCCCCTACGCGGGCCGGCCGCGGCGACCGTGGCCGCGCTGATCCTCGTGGCGGTCATCTCGGGGTGCGCGGGCAGCCGTCAGGCCGCCGCGGCCGCTACCGCGTACCGGGCCAAGCAGTATCCCGAGGCGGTGGCGCTCTACCGGAGCGCCATCGAACAGGGGGACGTGCGGCCCCAGACGATCTACGATTACGGCACGGCGTCGCTCGCCGCCGATTCCATCCAGCAGGCCACGGACGCCCTCGAGCGCGTGGTCGATCTGCCCGATGCGGAACTGCGGTTCCGCGCCCTGTTCAACCTCGGCCTCGCCCACCTGCGTCGCGGCCTCGCCGCCGGCCCCGACAACGGCAGCGACGACGTGCAGGCGGCCCTCGCGACGTACAAGAAGGCGCTGCTGCTGCGCCCGGACGAGCTCGACGCGAAGTGGAACTACGAGCTCGCGCTGCGCGACAAGAAGCAGCAGAGCGGGGGCGGCGGGGGCGGGGGCGGCGGGGGCAATGGCAGCCCGTCGCCGGAATCGTCGCAGAATCCCAGCGGCGGCCTGGGCATGAACCAGGCCGCGCAGCTCCTGGCCAGCGCAGCGCGCGAGGAACGCGACGTGGAGGCCAGGCAACAGCAGCGGCGTACGAGCGCCGAGCCGCCGCCCGGCGGCAAGGACTGGTAGACGTGCTCGGATTGGCGCTCATCGCCCAGCTTGCCATCGTGGCGCACGCACCGGATACCGTCGGCGCGTGCGAGCCGCTCGATGTGTCCGTGGCTGTGTCGGCGCCGGGCACGATCCTGCCGCGCGTCGTCGTCCCGTCGTTCCAGCCGTTCGACCTCATGCGGTCGGCCACGATGCCGAGCGTGGCGCGCGACTCGCGCGCCGTGCCGTCGGTGATGGTCGAATATCGCTACGTGCTGGTCACCGACCGGGCCGGCACGTACACGATCCCGGCGTTCGAGGCACGACTCGGCGCCACCGTCGCGCGGTCGCAGGCCATGCGCGTCGTCGTCATGCCGTCGACGGGCGATGCCGTGCCGGCCGTGCTCACCCGGGCCCGCATCGACGCCGACGGCGAAGCCGATCTCCGGGCCGCCGGCCCCGACACCGTGTACGTGGGCCAGCAGGCCAACTACGACGTGGCCGTGTTCCTCAACAGCGCGATGCGCCGCCGCCTCCGGCGCAATCCCACGTTCTATCCGCCGGACATGCAGTCCGTGCTCGCCTACGATCTCGCGGCCGGAGGCACCGAGCGCGCGCCGGGCGGCGCCTCGCGCTGCTTCGATGCCCTCGTCTATCGCCGGGCGATCTTCCCCCTGCAGGCGGGACGCATCGTCATTCCGCCCGCGCAGCTCACGTATTCGCTGCCCGTGGGCGCGAGCTTCTTCAGTCGCGAGGAGTCGCACGAACTGCAGACCGACAGCGCCGTGCTGATCGCCGTCGATCCGCCCGCCGCCGGTCGCCCCGCCGATTTCGACGGCGCGGTGGGCGACCTGCAGGTGAGCGCCCGGCTGGAGCCGGCGGCGCGCGTCGGCGACCCGCTCACCCTCACCGTGCGCGTGTCCGGCAGCGGCAATGTGAAGCTCTATCCACGGCCGCGCCTCGACATCCCCTGGGCGTCGGCCGTGCCGTCCGACGTTCGCGTCCGCGTCGATACCACGGGACGCCGGATCGGCGGGTCGAAGGACTTCGACTGGGTGGTCACGCCGCGCGTGGCCGGCAATCAGGTGCTGCCCGCCGTGCGTTATGCCTACTTCGATCCCGCGGCGCGCCGCTACCAGGTGGCGATGTCGTCGAGCCTCCGCGTCGCCGTCCGGCCGGGAACGCTGGCCGCCGTCGATTCCACGCGCCGCCAGGAAGTCCTGCCGTTGCGCACCGAATATCGCGGCGCGATCGGCGAGCCACTGTCGTCGCACCCCGCGTTCTGGCTGCTGCTGGCCATGGCGCCGCTCCCCGCCGTGGGCGCGCGCTGGCGTTCGCGCCGGCGCCGTGCGCCGCGGCCCCTCAAGCCCGCCGCGCGCATGGATCACGCTGTGCGTGCCGCCGGCCCGCATCCCGACGGCCGCGCCCTGCGCCGCGCTTTCGTATCGGTGCTTGGCGAGCGGCTGGCGCTCGACTCCGACGCGTTCACCAGGCCGGATGCGCTCCGCCACGCGCTGCGGCTGGCCGGTGTGTCGACCGACGCGGCGGCGCAGGCGGAACAGCTGCTCCGCGAGCTCGATGCGGCCGCATTCTCTGGCCAGACACCGCTCGTGCCCGGCGCCGGCGAATCCGCGGTCGCGCTCGTGCGTCGCATTGACCAGGAGGCGCTGGATCGGCGCGAACTGCCGTTCCGCGCGATGGCGCTGGTCCTCGTGGCCGCGGTCGGCCTCGCCGCCTCGGTGCACGCGCTGCAGAGCGGGACGCCGGCCGACACGTTCCGGGCCGGCGTGGCGGCGTACCAGCGCCGCGATTTCGTGGCCGCCCGCGATGCGTTCGCGCGCGTGGTGGCCGCCGAGCCACGCGCCGCCGACGGATGGGCCAACCTCGGCACCGCGGCGTGGGCGGGGCGCGATACCGTGCACGCCGTCGTCGGATGGCGGCGAGCCCTGGGTCTCGAGCCGCTCGCCGGCGACGTGCGCGGCCGACTGGGACTCGTGCACGGCATCCGCGCGCTATCGCCCGGCTACGCGCCGCCCGTGCCGCTCGACGCGGCGATCCTGTTGATGGCTCTGGGGTGGCTGGCGGCGTGCGTGGCCTGGCACCCGGCCGTGCGCCGCCGCGCCCCGTGGACCGCCGGCTGGGCCGTCCCGCTGGCCGTCGGCGCGGCGCTGGTCGGGTTGGGTGCCGTCTCGCTGCAGGCGCGCCTCTCGGCACGCGGTGTGGCGGTGGCGCGCACGAGTGTGACGCTCAGCGACGATCCGGCCCTCGGCGCCGATCGCGGGCCCACCGTGGTCGTGGGCGAGATGGTGCGCGTGCTCGGGCGCCAGGGGGCGTGGTCGCGCGTGCAGTTGGACGGCGGACGCGAAGGCTGGATGGCCAACGAACAACTCGTGGCGCTCGACGCGCCGCTACCGTCCCTCGATTGACGCTCGCGGCCGCAATCCGGTAGCTTCCACGCGATGTCCGCCACACCAGACCCGATGCCGCTCGGCGCTTCCCGCATCGCCATCCTGCCGAGCGCCGTGGCCGACCAGATTGCCGCCGGCGAGGTTGTCGAGCGCCCGGCATCGGTGGTCAAGGAGCTGATCGAGAACGCCCTCGACGCCGGCGCCGGCTCGCTCGACGTGGACGTCGAGGAGGGCGGCCGACAGCGCATTCGCGTGAGCGACGACGGATGGGGCATGGGACGCGACGACGCCGTGCTCGCGCTGGCCCGCCATGCCACCTCCAAGATCCGCGCGGCGTCCGACCTGGTGGGCGTCGCCAGCTTCGGATTCCGTGGCGAAGCGCTGCCCGCGATCTGCTCGGTATCGCACCTCGAGATCGAGACGGCGGCCGCCGACGGCGGCGGCACGCGGGTGCGTGCCGCCGGCGGCACGGTGCTCGACACGGCCGACGCCGCCCGCCGGCGCGGCACCACCGTGACGGTGGCCCACCTGTTCTACAATGCGCCCGCTCGGCTGAAGTTCATGCGCGGCCCGCGCTCCGAATGGCGAGCCATCGTCGACGCCATCACCAGCATCGCGCTCACGCGGCGCGACGTGCGGCTCACGCTCCACCACGACGGCAAGCGCGTCATGGCGCTGCCGCCGGCCTCGTCGCTGCGGGCCCGCCTCGCGGCGCTCTGGGGCGGCACCTACGCCGAACGGTTCCTCGAGGTCGACGACGTGAGCGGCAGCACGCGCGTCTCGGGGCTGGTCGAGCGGCCGGCCGACGTCGGGATCGCCGGGCGGCGGGTCTTCGTCTCCGTCAATGGCCGCGCCGTGCGCGACCCGGGCATCGTGCGCGCCGCGGAGGCGGCATTCAAGTCCACGATTCCCGCGGGCGTGCGCCCCACGCTGTTCCTCGATGTGGAGGTGGCCGCCGATGCCGTGGACGTGAACGTGCACCCCGCCAAGGCGGAGGTCCGATTCCGCGACCGCTGGCCCGTGGAGCGCGCCGTGGAAGCCGCGGTGCGCCGCGCGCTGGGCACGATCGGCGCCGGCGCCGTGATCGGACGCCCGCCCATTCCATTTCCCGCCGCCCCGCGCGACGCCTTCTCCCCCGTGGACGTGGAAGCGCTGCGCCGCGAGCCGCCCGCGCCGGACGGCTTGTTCGCCGACGCGCAGGCGGAACGCGCCGAGCCCGCCCCGCCGGTGGAGCGCGAGCCCGAGGACGCCGAACCCATCCCGCCGCTCGTGCAGCTCCGTCGCACGTACCTGATGTTCGAGGGCGACGGGGGCGTCGTGCTCATCGACCAGCACTCGGCGCACGAGCGCGTGCTCTACGAGGCGTTCATGGGCGCGCTCACGCGCGGCGAGGCGCCGGCCCAGCATCTGCTGTTCCCGATCACGCTGCACCTGGGACCCGCCGAGGCCGAAGCCTTCGAGCAGAACCGGGCCGCGTTCGAGCAGTTGGGCTTCGAGATCGAGGGCTTCGGGGGCCACACGCTCATCGTGCGGAGCGTGCCCATGCCACACCCGCGATTCGATCCCGAGCGGTGTCTGCGCGAGACGCTCGACGCGCTCACCGGCGACCGGTTCGCCGCGGTGGCGCAGCGCCACGAGCGGCTCGCCGCGACGATCGCCTGCAAGGCCGCGATCAAGGCCGGCGATGCGCTGTCGCCCGGCGAGATGCGGGCCCTGTTCGTCGACCTGCGCCGCACCACGCTTCCCGCGCACGACGTCCACGGACGCTCCACCGTGGTCCTCCTCTCGTGGGACGAACTCGAGCGGCGGTTTGGAAGAAAATAGGCGCCGCGTCATCTGCGGCCCCACGGCGGCGGGCAAGTCGGCGATCGCGCTCTGGCTCGCGGAACGGTTCGGGGCGTCGATCATCAGCGCCGACGCGCGCCAGATCTACCGCGGCTTCGATATCGGCACGGCCACGCCGTCGCCCGACGAACGTCGGCGCGTGCCGCACTACGGCATCGACATCCTCGATCCCACGGCGCGCTACTCCGCCGCCGCCTGGGCCGCCGACGCCGAAGGCTGGTTCGCCGATGTGGCGCGGACGGGGCGCGAGCCGCTCATCGTGGGCGGCACCGGATTCTATCTGCGGGCGCTGTTCGGCCCGCTGTTCCACGAGCCGCCGCTGGACGCCGAACGCCGCCGCGCCCTTGCCGGCGTGCTGGCGCCGATGCCGATCGATGCCCTGCGCCGCTGGGGCGCCGTGCTCGACCCGGCGCGCGCGCACCTCGGCCGCACGCAGCTCCTGCGCGCCATCGAGGTGGCCCTCCTCACCGGCCGCCGCGTGAGCACGCTGCATCGCGAGGCGGCGCGCCCGCCGCGGTGGAGCGCGCGTTATCTTCTCGTGGATCCGGGCGCCGTGCTCGCGGCGCGGATCGAGACGCGGGTGGACGCCATGCTGCACGCGGGATGGCTGGACGAGGCGCGCCGGCTCGCGGCCAGCGTGCCTCGGGGCGCGCCGGCGTGGAACGCGGCGGGGTACAACGTGATTCGTGCCGTGGCGGAAGGCCAACTGTCGCCCGCCGAAGGACGGGCGCGGGTGGTCGTGGAGACGCGGCAATATGCCAAGCGGCAGCGCACCTGGTTCCGGCATCAATTGCGCGGCGCTCCGGTGACGACCCTCGATCCCGCACGGCCGGACTGGCAGGCGGTCATCGAACGGTGGTGGCAAGGCGACGAGGAGGCATGAGGCGGTGAAGATCGGCATCACCTGTTATCCCACCTATGGCGGCTCGGGCGCTGTCGCCACCGAACTCGGCATCGCGCTTGCCCATCGGGGACACGAGGTGCACTTCATCTCGTACCGCCAGCCCTTCCGCCTGCCGGCGTTCCTGCCGCGAGTGTACTTCCACGAAGTGGACGTGGGCCGCTACCCTCTGTTCGAGTATCCGCCCTACGACCTCGCGCTCGCCGTGCGCATGCACGAGGTCGTGCTCGCGCACCGGCTCGACCTGCTGCACTGCCACTACGCCATCCCGCACGCCACCAGCGCGTG
The DNA here is from genome assembly GCA_035533755.1 of Gemmatimonadaceae bacterium. Taxonomy (NCBI): domain Bacteria; kingdom Pseudomonadati; phylum Gemmatimonadota; class Gemmatimonadia; order Gemmatimonadales; family Gemmatimonadaceae; species Gemmatimonadaceae bacterium. The sequence goes on along the minus strand of DATLTC010000053.1, from coordinate 40,353 downwards.
GATCGCCAAGGAGATGCTCCACCCGGCGCGCCCCGACATCCGGGTGGTCACCACGCTCCACGGCACCGACATCACCATCGTGGGCCAGGATCCGTCGTTCTATCCGATCACCAAGTTCTCGATCGAGAAGTCCGACGGGCTCACCGCGGTGTCCCAGTTCCTCCAGCGCGAGACGGTCACGGCGTTCGGGTGCACGGGAAGCCGCATCGAGGTGATCCCCAACTTCATCGATCCCACCGTCTACGACCGGGCGCGCTATCCGGCGGCGCGCGGCGCCTTCGGCGACGGCCGCCCCGTGCTCATGCACATCTCCAACTTCCGGCCCGTGAAGCGGGTGGTCGATATCGTCCGCGTATTCGCCCGGGTGACGGCCGAACTGCCGAGCGTGCTCGTCATGGTGGGCGACGGGCCCGATCGCGTGGTCGCCGAGCACGAAGCGCGCCGGCTCGGCGTCCATGAGCACGTGATGTTCCTGGGGAAGATCGAGACCGTGGCCCCGCTGCTCGCGTCGGCCGACCTCTACCTGCTGCCCACCGATCGCGAATCGTTCGGCTTGAGCGCGCTCGAGGCGCTCGCCACCGGCACGCCCGTCATCGGCGCCAACGTGGGCGGCCTGCCCGAGGTGGTGCAGGACGGAGTGACGGGCGCCCTCTGCGACGTGGGGGATGTCGAGGCGATGGCCCATGCCGCGCTGCGCATCCTCAAGGATCGCGACCTGTGGTCCACGATGAGCCGCACGGCCGCCGCCGATGCGCGCCGGCGCTACGCCCTCAACGACATCGTGGCCCATTACGAGCGGTTCTACGCCACGGCCCTCGCCTGACCGATCGCGCGATGGTCCCCACGCTCCGCTACGACGGCGTCGCGGCCGACGCGCTCGCCGGCGCGCTCGGCGTGCCGGCGCTCGAACTGTTCGACACGGTGGGTTCGACCCTCGACGTCGCGCACGCGCGCGCCGCGGAGGGGGCCGACGCGGGCACGCTGGTCCTGGCCGATGAACAGACGGCCGGCCGCGGCCGCCAGGGACGCCCCTGGGTGTCGCAGCGCGGGAGCGGCATCTGGCTCACCCTCATCGAACGGCCGCGCGATCCGCGCGCCGTGGATGTCCTGTCGCTGCGACTGGGACTGCACGCGGCCGCCGCGCTCGCGCCCTTCGCCGGCTCCCCGATCGGCCTCAAATGGCCCAACGACCTCTACGTCGACGGGCGAAAGCTGGCCGGCATCCTCGTCGAGGCGCGGTGGCGGGAGCAGCGGCTGGACTGGATCGCCGTCGGGTTCGGCATCAATGTTCGAACGCCCGACGCGATGCCCGAGGCGGCGGCCCTCCGGGCCGGCGTCTCGCGCGTGGCGGTGCTGCAGCGGCTGGTGCCGGCGCTGCGAGCCGCAGCCGCCGAGTCGGGCGGGCTCCGCGCCGAGGAACTCGCCGCCTACGCGGCGCGGGACGTGGCGCGGGGCCGGCGGTGCGTCGAGCCGGCGCGGGGCACGGTGACCGGAATCGATGCGTCCGGCGCCGTGGTGATCGATACCGGCGCCGGCGCGCACGCGGTGCGCGCGGGCTCGCTCGTTCTCCTGGAGGAAGTGTGAATCTCGTCTTCGACGTGGGTAACACCGAAACGACCGTCGGCCTGTTCGACGCCGGCCAACTGCGCGGCCACTGGCGCATCACCTCCGACGTGGCCCGGACTCCCGACGAGATCGGCGTGCTGCTCCGCGCCCTGCTCGCCGGCCACGGGTTCGACCACGGCGCGGTGACCGGCGTGGCGATCGCATCGGTCGTGCCGCCGATCACGCAGCCGCTGCACGAGGCCTGCGAACGCTGGATCTCGCACGCGCGCCTCGTCGTCATCGACCCCACCGCGAAGCTCCCGATCCGCCTGCAGGTGGATGAGCCGCTCACCGTGGGGGCGGACCGCATCGTCAACACGCTCGCCGCCAGCCAGATCCACAAGCGCGACGCCATCATCGTGGACCTCGGCACCGCCACCACGTTCGACTGCGTGACTCGCGACGGCGTCTTCCTGGGCGGAGTGATCGCCCCCGGCGTGCGCACGTCCGCCGAAACGCTGTTCCGGCGCACGTCCAAGCTGCCGGCCACCGAGCTCGTGCCGCCCGACCGCGTGATCGGCACGCGGACCGAAGCCTGCATCCGCGCCGGCGTCATGTTCGGCGCCGCGGACTCCATCGACGGCCTCGTGGCGCGCATCAAGGCCGAGTGGCCGGGCAAGGAGACCCCGACGGTGATCGCCACCGGCGGGCTGGCCGAAGCGTTCCGGGATCTCTGCCGGTCGTTCGAGGTGATCGATCCGTACCTGACCCTGACCGGGCTGGACCTGGCGTTCGGGCTTCTGACTGCCTAGGTGGCACCCGGCAAGCCAACCCGACGGCGTGTCGTGGCAATTTTGGCGGGTCTTTCTGGCACGTAAGTCGCTACAATCGAAGCAGATAGCCGCGAGGAGCTGACCGGTCACCGCCTTGCATGTCGCCCTCGGAGCGGCTACCTTTCCCCCTGATTGGCACTCGGGACGTGTGAGTGCTAACACATCAGGACAACACCCATCACCTCACCAGCTTCAGTCGGAGGGGCAGTACCAATGGCAACCAAGAGCGCTTCAGGCGTGAAGGTCTCGCCGCTGGCGGATCGCGTCGTAATCAAGCCGATGGAAGAGGCCGAGCAGATGCGCGGCGGACTCTACATCCCCGACACCGCCAAGGAGAAGCCGCAGCAGGGCGAGATCATCGCCGTCGGACCGGGCCGCTACGAGAAGGACAAGCGCGTTCCGATGGAAGTGAAGGTCGGCGACAAGGTCCTGTACGGAAAGTACAGCGGCACCGAAGTCACGGTCGACGGTGAGCCGGTGCTCATCCTCCGCGAGTCCGACGTACTCGCGGTCGTCGGCTGAGTCCCTTTTTTCCAACCAATTCTCGCTTGTAGAGGAATCAGACCATGGCAGCAAAGGAACTCCACTTCAACGTGGACGCCCGCGCGGCGCTCAAGCGCGGCGTGGATCAGCTCGCCGAAGCGGTGAAGGTGACGCTCGGCCCGAAGGGACGGAATGTCGTGATCGACAAGAAGTTCGGTGCCCCGACCGTGACCAAGGACGGCGTCACGGTGGCCAAGGAGATCGAGCTCGCCGATCCGATTGAGAACATGGGCGCGCAGATGGTCAAGGAAGTCGCGACCAAGACCTCGGACAACGCCGGCGACGGCACGACCACGGCCACGGTGCTCGCTCAGGCGATCTTCCGTGAAGGCCTCAAGAACGTCACCGCCGGCGCCAACCCGATGGCGATCAAGCGCGGCATCGACCAGGCCGTCACGGCCGTGATCGAGGAACTCAAGAAGATCAGCGTGCCGACGTCGGGCAAGAAGGAGATCGCGCAGGTGGGCACGATCTCGGCGAACAACGATGCCGAGATCGGCAAGCTCATCTCCGAAGCGATGGAGAAGGTGGGCAAGGACGGCGTCATCACGGTCGAGGAGGCCCGTGGCCTCGAGACCACGCTGGAGACGGTGGACGGCATGCAGTTCGATCGCGGCTACGTCTCGCCCTACTTCGTGACCGATCCCGAGAAGATGGAAGCGGCGCTCGAAGACGCCTACATCCTCATTCACGACAAGAAGATCTCGGCGATGAAGGACCTGCTTCCGGTGCTCGAGAAGGTGGCGCAGACGGGCAAGCCGCTGCTCATCATCGCCGAGGACATCGAAGGCGAGGCCATGGCGACGCTCGTCGTCAACAAGCTGCGCGGCACGCTCAAGGTGTGCGCCGTCAAGGCGCCGGGCTTCGGCGACCGCCGCAAGGCGATGCTCGAAGACATCGCCGTGCTGACCGCCGGCCAGGTGATCAGCGAGGACGTCGGCTTCAAGCTCGAGAACGCCGTGCTCGGCGATCTCGGACGGGCCAAGCGCGTCGTCGTGGACAAGGACAACACCACGCTCATCGACGGCAACGGCGATGAGAAGAAGATCGAGGGTCGCATCTCCGAGATCCGCGTCGCGATCGACAAGAGCACGTCGGACTACGACAAGGAGAAGCTCCAGGAGCGGCTGGCCAAGCTCGCCGGCGGGGTGGCGGTGATCAACGTCGGCGCCGCGACCGAAGCCGAGATGAAGGAGAAGAAGGCCCGCGTCGAGGATGCGCTGCACGCCACGCGTGCCGCCGTCGAAGAGGGCATCGTCCCGGGCGGCGGGGTGGCGCTCATCCGTGCCCAGCGCGCGCTCAAGGGCCTCAAGACCCGCGAGGCCGACGAGCAGATCGGCGTCGACATCATCCGTCGCGCCATCGAAGAGCCCATCCGCATGATCGTGTTCAATGCGGGCGGCGAAGGCTCGATCGTGGTCGAGAAGGTGCGGGCGTCCAAGGATGACGCGTTCGGGTACAACGCGCTCACCGACACGTACGAGAACCTCGTGCAGGCCGGGGTCATCGATCCGACCAAGGTCACCCGCACGGCGCTGCAGAACGCGGCGTCGATCGCCGGGCTCCTCCTGACGACCGAAGCGCTGATCGTCGAGAAGAAGGAAGAGCGTGGCGCGCCGGCCGCTCCGGCCGGTGGTGGCATGGGCGGGATGTACTAGCCACACCGCAGTCGGCTGGCAGGTATCAGCTTTCTGTGAACAACGGGCGGGGCGGGGCTGCGCGAGCGGCTCCGCCCCGTTCGCGCGTGCCGGCGCGCCGCGCCGCGACCGCCGCTACAGATCGAGGCGGTACTGCGGCGCGGCGGCGGTCGCCGGCCGGCCCACGGCGAACGGCCCGATCACGGCGTCGGGGAGCGCCGTCGTCACCTCCCCGCGGTACACGGTGCGCTTCACCTCACGCTCCGTGGTCTCACGGGCCAGCGCCGGGGCGTTGCAGTTCTGGCTGAGGTGGGCCAGCACCACGTGGCGCAGCCGCGGCGTCATGCTGTCGCGGATCAGCGCCGCCGCGTGGCGATTGGCCAGATGGCCGCGGTCCCCGGCGATCCGCGCCTGCACCACCGGCGGATACGGCCCCGCGCGCAACATCCCTTCGTCGTGGTTCGACTCGAGGATCAGCAGGTCCACGTCGCGGCACAGCGCGCGCACTCCGTCGCTCACGTGCCCGATGTCGGTGCACACCGTGGCGCGCTCGCCCGTTGCCCGCGCCGTGACCACCACGCCCACCGGCTCCGCGGCGTCGTGCGGCGTGCCCACGGTGGCCACGTCCATGGTGCTGAACGCCAGCGAGGCGCCGGCGGCGAACGGGTGCACGCGGGCGCCGACCAGATCGGGGGTCCCGGCGATCGTTCCCCGCGTCGCGTGCACCGCCCATCCCCACTTGCGCGCCGCCGCGGCGGCGCCCTTCACGTGGTCGGTATGCTCGTGCGTGAGCACACAGGCCTCGATGGATTCCGGCGCCACCCCGATCGCGGCCAGACGGCCGGCCAGCGTGCGCACGCCGAACCCCGCGTCCACCAGGATGCGGCCCGCCCCGGCTTCCAGGAGAACGGCATTGCCGCCGCTGCCGCTGCCCAGCACCCAGACGCGCATCGCTATCTCGCGGTCCAGCGCGTGACGTGCGCGGCGCTGAGCTGGGCCCGGGTGCGGTCGGTCATCACCACGCCCCGACGCTGCATCATCCGCTCGGCGGCTTCAAGAAATTTCGGAAGTTCGTAGGTGGCGTACGGCGGGGCGTCGCCCCACGCGAACGGCGGCACGACCTTGGGCATCACCCCGCCGCCGAAGATGTTCGCGCCGGCGCCGATCACCGTGCCCGTGGTGAGCCGGACGCCGATCCCCGTCTTCGCATGGTCGCCGATCATCGCCCCCAGGAACTGCATCCCGCTGTCGCGCAGACCGGTGGGCGTCCACAGCGCCACCGACCCGTAGGTGTTCTTGAGGTTGCTGGTGATCGTTCCGGCGCCGAGGTTCACCCAGCGGCCCAGGTAGGAGTGGCCCACGAATCCGTCGTGCCCCTTGTTGCTGTGGCCGAGGATGATCGACGTGCTCAATTCACCGTGCACCCGGCACGATTCGCCGATCGAACTGGCGGCGATGCGGCCGCCGCCCACCACGGAGTTCTTGCCGATCACGCACGGCCCTACGATCCGCGTGAACGCCTGGACGGTCGCGCCCCGCCGGATGAGCACGGGGCCGCCCGTGACGTCAAACATCACCATCGGTTCCACCACGGCGTCGCGCTCCACGAACACCGGGTGCTCGCCGGCGCGCGCGCCGTGCGTGGCGCTCAGCAGCGACGCGCCGTCGCTCAGCGCCGCGATGTCCTCCAGGAGCTGCGCCGGCAGATCCCGGATGAAGTGCCAGATCTCGTCGATCCACCGGCCGTGCACCTGGGCGCTCCGGCCCTCGGGCGCGGCCAGCGTCTCGAGCGCGCGCTCCCCCTCCTGCAATTCGTCGAGCGCCACCGGCCACCGCAGGCGCACCGCGGCCACCCGCCCATCGCACCGCCAGACGTCGGCGTCCGGCGCGTGAGCGAGCGCCACCGCACAGCGCGCATTGGCGAGGATCGTCCCGGCCGGCAGCGCGTCGCGCACCACGCGCGGCGAATCGTCCTCGGCGAACGCCGCCAGGTGCGGGGCGCTCACCAGGCCGGCGGCCGGACGTCCGATCGCGGTTTCCCAGCGCTCGCGCAGGAGCAGCGCTCCCGACCGCAACTCGCCGATCGGACGGCTCAGCGCGAACGGCTCGAACTGGCGCGCCCGGGCGTCGTCGTACAGGAACAGTTCGCTCATGGCCGGTCGCGCACCGCGGGCGGAAGTTGGGCGAGCAGGTCCTTCAGCGTGTGCGACTTGTCGACCGTCGTGACCACGGTCATCCCGTCGCACGTGACCACCACCAGATCGCGGACGCCGTACAACACCACCGTGCCGCGCTCGGCGAGCACCACGTTGTCGTGCGCCTCCACGGCATACACGTCGCCGCCCAGCGCGTTGCCGGCGGCGTCGAGCGCGCGCACCCGCCGCAGCGCGCCCCATACGCCGATGTCGTCCCAGCCGAAATCGCCGGGCAGCACGAGCACGCGGGCGCTGCGCTCCATCACCCCCACGTCCACCGAGATCGGCGTGGCGACGCGCGCGAAGAAGGCCGCCAGGTCGTCCCCGTGGGCGTCGAGGGCCGGTGCCACCTCGGGCGTGTGGGCGTGCACTTCGGCCAGATAGTCGTCCACGCGCCATACGAAGATGCCCGAATTCCACAGGTAGCCGTCGGCGCACATCTGCGTGGCCCGCGCCAGATCGGGCTTCTCCACGAAGCGCGCCACCCGCCGCACCCCGGGGGAGATCTCCGCTGCCGGCTGCACGTAGCCGAACCCGGGGTCCGGCCGCGACGGGACCACCCCCACCGTGACCAGGCTCCGGTGCTGCTCGGCGGCCTCGGCCGCCCGGGTCAGCGTCCGGCGGAACCCGTCGGCGTCGGCCACCGCCCAGTCGGCGTGCACGGAGAGCATCGTGGCGGACGGGCCGTCCACGGTCGCGATGTGGTGCGCGGCCCACGCCAGCGCGGCCGCCGTCCCCGCCGGGCGGGGCTCGGCGATCAGGTTGCCGGCCGGGATCTCCGGCGCCAGCGCTGCGATCGCGGGAACGAGCGACGCGTTGGTGAGTATCAGCGTGTGGGCCGCGTCGGCCAGCGGGCGCACGCGATCCAGCGTGTCGCGGAGCAGCGACTGGCCGCTCACCAGCGGCAGCAGCTGTTTGGGGCGGTCGGGGGTGCTGAGCGGCCAGAAGCGGGACCCGATCCCCCCCGCCAATACCACAACCCAGCGACTCATGCGATGTCCACGCCGGAATTCTCCGCGGTCAGTCCCACCAGCTCGGCGGCCCGCGCGTAGAGCCGCTTCGGGCTGAACGGCTTCGTGAAGAAATCACTCGCCCCGATGGCCATCGCGCGTCGTTGGTATTCCTCCTCGCCCGCCGCGGTGAGGATGATGCACGGGATGTCGCGCCACCGTTCGTCGGCGTGCATCGCCGCCAGCACCTCGAGGCCGCTCAGGTGGGGCATCATCACGTCGAGCAGGGCCAACTCGATGTCGGGTTCGCGCTCCAGCAGCGCCATCGCTTCGCGGCCGTCGTACGCGAGCGAGACCCGGAACGGGCCCTGCTCGAGCTTCATCTTGATGATGCGGCCGATGTGGGGCTCGTCATCGGCAACGAGCACATGGCAGATCGGTCGGGGAGACGGCACGGGTCAGACGAGCGCGGCGATGTGCTCTCGATTGCGGCGCAACTCGTACAACAGCTGCCCCACATTGGCGCCCGGCGCGAGGAGCACGAACAGCACGGCCTCCGCGGTCAGCGCCGAGACGATGGCCAGGCCGTCGTGGTGCTCGAGGACGGCGGTCCGCAATTCGCCGCGCCCGCTGGCGGCGCCGAGGTCGTCGGCCGAGGCGAGGATCGGCGGAATCCGGGCGGCAAGATCCTCGGGATCCAGTCCTGCGATCACCTGGCTGTCGATCAGCAGTCCGTCGCGGCCAAGGATGACCGCGGCCTCCACCCCCTCGCGCTGCCTGATGGCAACGACGAGATCGCGAATGCTCGCCATTCCCGCTCCCTGGAAAGTGTTGGCGAAGCTAGAGATCCCCCACGGCGAAGTCAAGCGATCGCAATCGCTTGAAGTCCCTCAGCGCAGTCGGTATCCTTCGCCCTTGCATCCCCTGCTGGTCGGTTTCCTCGGCCCCCGATAATGCCAAGATTTTCGCTGATTCTCGGCGCGGCCACCGCCGCGTTCTGCGTGGGCTGCGGGGCCCTCAAGCCCCCGGCCGCCCAGTTCCCGACCACGATCACGTCGCCCACCGTGTACGCGCTGAACGGGAGTCCGGCGGCCACGCCTGCGGGGATCGACTTCCTGTCGGGGTCCGCGGTCAGCGTGGATGCCAATTTCTATTTCAACGTCGCCCTCGACATCGATACCGCCGGCCGCATCGTGATCTACCCGGCGCGCGCCGTGGTCAGCGGTCTCGCGAGCGTGAACAGCGTGGGTCTGCAGAAGATCGGGGGCATCTTCGACGACTACACGCAGGCCGCCAAGGGCGGGTACACCTACGACTCGACGCTCGTCGTGCCGGTGGGGCAGGTGGTCGCGGTGAACGTGCTCGACGCGACCACCTGCACGGTCTACTCGCTGGGCAGTTCCTACTATGCCAAGTTCGTGGTGGACAGCATCAACCCGCTGCTCCGCGCCATGTACACGCGCGTGATCTCCGACCCCAACTGCGGCTACACCACGCTCACCCCCGGCGTCCCCACGAAGTGATCCATGCACGATCTCCGAATGCTGCGCGATCAGATCGACGTGCTGCGCGACGGCATGCGTCGCCGGGGCGCCGGCGAGGCGCTGGCGGGAGTGGTGGATCGGGGTGAAGCGCTCGAGCGCGAGCGGCGGGCGCTGATCACGGCGGTCGAGGAGAAGAAGGCGGAGCGCAACGCCACGTCGCAGGAAGTGGCGCGGCGGAAGCGGGCCGGCGAGGACGCCGACGAGTTCATCGCCCGCGGACGCGCGATCGGCGCTGCGATCGCGGGCGAAGAGGCCAGGGTGGCCGAGGTCGAGGCGGCGCTGCAGCAGGTGCTCCTCGATATCCCCAACGTCCCCCTGCCCGCGGTGCCCGCGGGCGGCGAGGCCTGCAATGTCATCGTCAAGACGTGGGGCACGCCCCGCGACCCGGCGGGCGTGAAGCCGCACTGGGACGTGATGGCGGCGCTCGGCATGCTGGATCCGGCGCGGGCGGCGAAGATCAGCGGATCCGGGTTCGCCGTCTACCGTGGCCAGGGCGCGCGGCTGGTGCGGGCCCTGCTCGCCATGTTCATGGACACGCACGCGCGCGAGCACGGCTACGAGGAAGTGTGGCCGCCGCAGCTCGTCACGCGCGCGACGATGACCGGAACGGGCCAGCTGCCCAAGTTCGAGGACGACGCGTACGCCACGCGCGGCGACGACCTGTTCCTCATTCCCACCGCCGAGGTCCCGGTCACGAATCTCTACCGCGACGAGATTCTCGAGGCGACGCAGCTTCCGATGGCCTTCGTGGCCTACTCGCGATGCTTCCGGCGCGAAGCCGGCTCCGCGGGCAAGGACACGCGCGGCATCCTGCGCACGCACGAGTTCGACAAGGTGGAACTGGTGCGCTACGCGGCCCCGGAAGATTCGGAGGCCCAGCTCGAGGCGCTCACGCGGCACGCCGAGACTCTGCTCGAACGCCTCGAGATCCCGTACCGGCGCAAGCTGCTCGCCGCCGGCGACACGGGCTTCTCGTCGGCCAAGACCTACGACCTCGAGGCCTGGGCCCCGGGGGTGGGCGCGTGGCTCGAGGTGTCGTCGTGCAGCACGTTCACCGACTTCCAGGCCCGCCGCGCGAACATCCGCTACCGCCCGGCGCCGGGCGAGAAGCCCAGGTTCGTGCACACGCTCAACGGCTCGGGCCTGGCGTTTCCCCGCACCATCGCCTGTCTGCTCGAGCACCACCAGCAGCCGGACGGCTCGGTGGCGGTGCCGGCGGCACTGCGGCCCTACCTGGGGACGGACCGGCTCGCGTGATACGCATGCGGCGCGGCGCGCCGGAAGTGCTCGTAGCCACGCTCATCGTTCTCCTGCTCGGGTCGTACGTGTATTACACGCAGCGGGTGGTCACGGCCCTCCGCGGCGAGGCGGAACGCTCCAGCCGCATGTACTCGCGGGTGTATCGCGCGCTGAGCGACACGAGCGAGAACGCGGCATTCCAGGCGCTGTTCGACATCTCCAAGGGCATCCGCGAACAGGGCGTTCCGCTCATCGTCACCGACAGCGGGGGCACGCCGCTCTTCCACGCCAACCTGCCGTTCGACTCCGTGGGCGACGCCGACCCGCGCGTGCGCGCCTACGTGGGCGTGCTCGACCGCCAGAATCCGCCCGTGGTCGAGACGCTGTGGCAGGTGCATTACGGCAACACGCCCCTCGTGTACTGGTTGCGCATCATTCCGCCGCTCCAGGCGGTGACGGCGCTCCTCCTGCTCCTCGCCGGCGTGTACATCATCCGCAGCCGCACCGATGCGGCGCGGGAGCACCTCTGGGCCGGCATGGCGCGCGAGTCGGCGCACCAGCTGGGCACCCCGCTGTCGAGCATCGGCGGCTGGATCGAACTGCTGGAGGACCGGGGCGCGGATGATCCCGGCGCGCGCGCCATGGCCGCGCACATGCGGGCCGATCTCGACCGGCTGGATCGCGTGGCCCACCGCTTCGAGCGCATCGGCCGCGAGCCCAAGCGCGAGCCGGTGGATCTCGACGCCATGGTCGACCGCCTGGCGGTCTACTTCCGCGCGCGGGTCCCCACGCTGGCCAACACGATCGTGATCGACGTGCAGCACGCCGATGGGCCGCTCGTCGTGACCGGCGACGCCGTGCTCCTCGAGTGGGCGGCCGAGGTGCTCGTCAAGAATGCGCTCGATGCGCTCGCCGGCCGCGGCGGCCGGATCACCATCTCCACCGAACGGCTGGCCGAGAGCGGCTCGCGCCTGCGCGTGAGCGACGACGGCCCCGGCATTCCGCGCGAGCTGCGCGACCGGATCTTCGAGCCCGGGTTCTCCACCAAGCAGGCCGGGTGGGGCATCGGCTTGGCGCTCGCCAAGCGCATCGTCGAGGAGAACCACCAGGGGCGGCTGCTACTCGCGCCCACCGACCGCGGGGCGACATTCGACGTTATCTTTCGTTGATGCTGCAACCCACCGACGACGCGCTGCTCGAAGGCTTGAACGCCGCGCAGCGCGAAGCCGTTCTCCATCATGAAGGCCCGCTCCTCGTGCTCGCCGGCGCCGGCTCCGGCAAGACGCGCGTGCTCACGCGTCGCATCGCCCGGCTCATCCGGACGCATGGCGTGGCCCCCTCGCAGATCCTCGCCGTCACCTTCACCAACAAGGCGGCGGGCGAGATGCGCGAGCGCATCGCGTCGCTCCTCGCCCACGAGCCGGCCGGCATGTGGGCCGGCACCTTCCATGCGATCGGCGCCCGGATGCTGCGCGGCGCGGCCCACCTCGTGGGGCGCACGCCGGCGTTCACGATCTACGACGAGGACGATTCCCTCGCCCTCCTCAAGCGCCTCATGGAACGCCACGGCGTCTCGCCCAAGCAGTACGCGCCCCGCGCCGTGCGAGGCGCGATCTCCGACGCCAAGAACGCCCTCGTCGCGCCCGACGAATACGCGTCGCTCGCCGCCGATCCGTTCACCCGGGCCATCGCCCCGGTGTACGCCGACCTCGAGTCCGCCCTGCAGCGCGCCAACGCCGCCGACTTCGACGACCTGCTCGTGCTGCCGGTGCGCATCCTCGAGCGCCATCCCGATCAGCTCGACCGGCTCCGGCGCAAGTTCCGCTACCTGCTCGTGGACGAATACCAGGATACGAATCGCGCCCAGTACCGCCTGATCTCGCTGCTCGGCGGCGGGCACGGGAACGTCTGCGTCGTCGGCGACGACGACCAATCCATCTACGGCTGGCGCGGCGCCGACCTGCGCAACATCCTCGACTTCGAGAAGGATTTTCCGCAGGCGCAGGTCGTGCGACTGGAAGACAACTACCGGTCCACGCCGCCGATCCTCGCGCTGGCCAACGTCGTGATCGCCGCCAACGCCGGGCGCATGGGCAAGACCCTCCGCGCCACCTTGAGCGGCGGCGACCGCGTCGTGTCGGTGCGCGCGCTCGATGAGCGCGACGAGGCCGACTGGCTGGTCGAGGAGCTGCGCCGTCAACGCGGATCGAGCGACTGGCAGCTGCGCGACTTCGCCGTGCTCTACCGCACCAACGCCCAGAGCCGCGCCATGGAAGAGGCGCTGCGCCGCCACGCCGTGCCGTACCGGCTCATCGGCGCCGTGCGCTTCTACGACCGTCGCGAGATCCGCGACGTGATGAGCTACCTCAAGCTCGTCGCCAATCCCGCCGACGACGAGGCCTTTCGCCGCGCCGTGGCGGTCCCCCGCCGCGGCGTCGGCGACGCGACGATCGAGATGCTCGCCGAGCGCGCGCGCCACGCCGGTCTCACACTGTTCGCCGCCGCCACCCGCGACGACCTGCTCGACGGCGTCCGCCCGGCTACCCGGACGGCCCTCGCCGACTTCGTCGCCCTCATCGCGCGCTTCCGCGACCAGGCCCGCGAGTCCGCCGTGGACGAGCTCCTGCGCGACCTCGTCGAGGCCATCCACTACGCCGACCACCTGCGCGCCGAGGGCGAGGAGGTGGCGCGCGACCGCCTGGACAACGTGCGCGAACTCATCGCCGGCGCATCGGAGACGGTGGCCGACGTCGAGGGGGAGGTGGGACTCACGCCCCTCGACGTGTTCCTGCAACGCGCCACCCTCGTCGCCGACGTCGACCAGTTGGCCGCCGATGCCGATGCCGTGACCCTGATGACGCTGCACAATGCCAAAGGGCTGGAATTCCCCGTGGTGTTCATCGGGGGCCTCGAGGACGGACTCTTTCCCCTCGCCCGCGCCTACGACGATCCGGCGATGCTCGAGGAGGAGCGCCGCCTGTTCTACGTGGGCATCACCCGCGCCGAGCGGCGGCTGTATCTCCTGCATGCCGAATCGCGCCGTCGCAACGGGGAGTTCATGCCGTCCCGCCCGTCGAGCTTTCTCACCGCCATTCCCGATGGGATGCTCGAGCGGCGCGAGACGATTCGCGTCCGCAGCAGCGGGCGCGGGGTGATGGCCGGCCTCGGCGGCCGCTCCGACCGGGGCGCCGTGGGCCGGTCCTGGTCCAACGGCTCGTCGCTCATCGACGACGACGATATCTTCCCATCGGGCAGCGCCGCGGCCCGCCGCCCCGGCAGTCCGGTGCCTTCGGCGGTCAACGTCGAGGACGAATCGCAGGACGCCGCGGTCATCGCCGTCGGCTCCCGCGTCACGCATCGCAAGTTCGGCGCCGGGACCATCGCCGAGATCACGGGGAGTGGCGCGCAGACCAAGGCGCGCGTGGACTTCGACGACGAAGCCGTCGGGCGCAAGACGCTCGTCGTCGCGCAGGCGAACCTCGAACGCGGAATCGACTGATGGCGGTCTCACTCGACGACGTGCGGCACATCGCGGGACTGGCGCGGCTCGGGCTCACCGACGAACGCGCCCACGCGCTCGTGGCCGAACTCAACACGATCCTCGGGCACATGGACGCGCTCTCGCGTGTCGACACCTCGCAGGCCGCGAGCGCCGAGGCCGGCGCCGGCATGCCGCTGCGCGAGGACGTTGGCCCCGCCGATCCCCTCGATCGCGCACCGGAAAAGTTCGCGCCCTCCGTGCGCGACGGATTCTTCCTCGTCCCGCGGCTCGCCACGCACGAGACCGGAGAGGAGGCATGAGCGCCGCCGCCCGGGAAGCCGTGGCGGCGGCGGCCCGCCGCGCCGACGAGGTGAACGCCGGCCGCGACGGCCTCAATATCTTCGCCTGGCGAGACGACGCCGCCGCGTTCACCGACGCCGACACCAGCCCCGACGGGCCGCTCGCCGGCTTCCCGGTGGCCGTCAAGGACAACATCGCCACGCGGACGCTGCCCACCACCTGCGGGTCGCGCATCCTGCGCGGGTTCGTCAGTCCCTACGAGGCCACCGTCGTCCGCCGTCTGCGCGCCGCGGGCGCCGTCGTGTTCGGCAAGACGAACATGGACGAATTCGCCATGGGCTCGTCCACCGAGCACAGCGCGTACGGCCCTACCCGGAACCCGGTGGCCCCCGACCGCGTGCCCGGCGGGTCGTCCGGCGGATCGGCCGCCGCCGTCGCGGCCGGCGTCGTGCGCATCGCCCTTGGATCCGAGACCGGTGGGTCGGTGCGCCAGCCCGCCGCGCTGTGCGGGGTGGTGGGCGTGAAGCCCACGTACGGACGGGTCAGCCGCTACGGCCTCGTCGCCTTCGCCTCGTCCCTCGATCAGGTGGGGGTGTTCGGCGCCGGCGTGGATGACGCCGCACTGGCGCTCGGCGTCGTCGCCGGCCGCGACCCGTATGACGCCACGTCGGTGGACCGCCCCGTGCCCGACTACCGCGCGGCCGCGCACGCGTCGCTGCGCGGCCTGGTCGTCGGCAAGCCGCGCGAATACTTCCCGGCCGATCTCGAACCGCGCGTGCGGGCGCACTGCGAACGCGCGCTCGACCTCCTGCGGGCGGCCGGCGCCGAGATCCGGGACGTCTCGCTCCCCCATACGGCGCTCGCCATCCCGGTGTACTACATCGTCGCGCCCGCCGAAGCGTCGTCCAACCTGGCGCGGTTCGACGGCGTGCGCTACGGCCTGCGGCTGGACGGCGACGGGCTGCGCGGGATGTATGAGGCCACCCGCTCCCAGGGGTTCGGCGCCGAGGTGACCCGGCGCATCATGCTCGGCACGTACGTGCTCTCGGCGGGCTATTACGATGCGTATTACCGCAAGGCGCAGCAGGTGCGGCAGCTCATCACCGACGACTTCACCCGCGTGTTCGCCAGCGGCGTGCATCTCCTGTTCACGCCCACCACGCCCACGCCGGCGTTCCCCATCGGCGCCACCACCGATCCGTACGAGATGTACCTGAACGACATCTTCACGGCCACGGCCAACCTCGCCGGCGTGCCGGCCATGTCGCAGCCCATCGGGCGCGTCGACGGCTTGCCCGTGGGCGGCCAGTTCATCGCCCCTCTCTTCGACGAGGCGCGCATGTTCTCGGCCGCGTTCGCGCTCGAGCGCGCGCTCGGCGAGGAGGCGCACCGATGAGCGCCTCCACGTTCGCGGCGTTCGCCGAACGGTACGAGATGGTCGTGGGACTCGAAGTCCACGTCCAGCTCAAGACCGCGACCAAGGCGTTCTGCGCCTGTTCGTCGGCGTTCGGCGCGCCGCCCAACACCAACGTCTGTCCGGTGTGCCTGGCGCTGCCGGGCGCGCTGCCCGTGCTCAATGCGCGCGCCGTGGAACTCGCCGTGCGCGCGGCGCTCGCCATCGACTGCACGGTGCACGGCGTGTCCGTGTTCGCGCGCAAGAATTATTTCTACCCGGATCTCCCCAAGGGCTACCAGATCTCCCAGTTCGATCAACCGCTGGCCACCGGCGGGGCGCTCGCTACCGGCCACCGATCGGTGGGCATCACCCGCGTGCATATGGAGGAGGACGCCGGCAAGTCCATCCACGATCGATTCTCCGGAGCCACGGCCATCGACCTCAATCGGGCCGGCGTGCCGCTGATCGAGATCGTGAGCGAGCCCGACATGCGCTCGGCCGCCGATGCCGGCGCCTACCTGCGCGCCCTCAAGCAGGTGCTCGAGTACGTGGACGTGAGCGACGTGAGCATGGAGGAGGGCTCGCTCCGCGTGGACGCGAACATCAGCGTGCGCCCGCACGGCGACGCGGCCCTCGGCACCAAGACCGAAGTGAAGAACATGAACTCCTTCTCCGGCGTGGAACGGGCCCTCGACGCGGAATTCGTGCGTCAGTGCGCGCTGATCGACGCCGGTGGGCGCGTGGAGCAGCAGACGATGCTGTGGGACGGCGCGGCGGCGGAGGTGCGGCCGGCGCGCAGCAAGGAGGGGAGCCACGACTACCGCTACTTCCCGGAACCCGATCTGCCGCCCCTCGTGCTCGCGGGCGATTTCGTCGCTCGCATCCGGCGCGATCTGCCCGAGCTTCCCGCCGCGCGGCGCGCGCGCTACGTGGCCGACTACGCGCTCGGGGAGTACGACGTCGAGGTGCTCACGGCCAGCCCGCGCGTGGCCGACTATTTCGAGGCCACGGTGCGCGCCCATGGCGATGCCAAGGCGTCCGCCAATTGGGTCATGGGTGAGGTCCTCGGCGCGCTGAAAGCGAGCGGAGAAGACATCGCCGATTTCCGTGTTCAGCCGGCCGCGCTGAGCGCGCTGCTCGGGTTGGTGCGCGACGGCGTGGTGAGCCACACCGCCGCCAAGCAGATATTCGGCATCATGGTCGCGTCGGGTGGAGCACCGGCCGAGATCGCCGCTCGGGAGGGCCTCGTGAAGGTCTCCGACGACGACGCGCTGGGGACGTGGCTCGACGAGGTCATCGCGGCCATGCCGGCCGAGGCCGAGCGGTTCCGCCAGGGCGAGAAGAAACTCCAGGGCGTGCTCATCGGCGCCGTGATGAAGAAATCCAAGGGCAGCGCCGACCCCAAGCGGCTCGCTCAGCTGCTCGCGGCGCGGCTCGGGTCGTAGATCGGAGAAGGCAGCGATCGCGCGAACGTGAGCGTGGCCGCCGGCATTCCGAAATGTTCCACGGCGTGCTCCCGCACGGCCTCCTCGCCGCCCAGCCGCAGGGCCTGCCGGCGCACGCGTTTGGCGCGCCCCAGGCGCTCGTCGCCCGACGGATCGAGCCGGTACGGGTCGGAGTGATCCAGACGCTGCATCAGGTCCACGATGAAGTCGAACGAGCGCTCCAGGTATCCTCCGACTTCCGCATCCTGCAGGTCCCAGCGGCTCTTCTCGGACATCAACTGGAAGATCCGCTGCCACGACTCGGAATCCGCCACGTGCACCATGCCGCGGAAGATGCGCCGGTTGGTCTGCGTGCTGAACAGCGTGGGGCTCAGGATGCGGTCGAGCAACGAATCCGACGTCGAGTGATCGAGCAGGATCAGGTCGCGTGCCCGCCGGCTGTATCGCTCGCCCAGATGCGTTTCGAACCGGCTCTCCCAGTAGCTGTGCCCGATCGATGACGTGGACGACGTGACCGTGAGCTGCATGGGGACGAAGTAGTTGTGCGCCACCGCGTCGGCCGCCAGGTGCGCCAGGTACCCCAGCGAGAACGCGCGCAGCGGCTCGTCGCCCGCCGCTTCATGAATGTCGAAGCCCACTTCCCACGAATGGCAGTGGCGGCCGGCCGGCGCGTACTTCTTGGCGATGCTCGTATCGGCCGCGATCGACCCGTACAGGAAATCGTACGGAAAGGCGTGCAGGAGATCGGCGATCGACGACGGCAGGAACTGGGCCGATCGGAGGACGGCTTCGCCCAGAAAGACATGCGTGCCCGGGGTCCACGCCAGGGCGGGGTGGGGAAGGGCCGCGACGAGGAACGCGGCGATCCCCAGCATCGCCGCGATCCGGCCCACGGTCACGTTCCGCGGCGCCGGTGACGGCGCAGCCGCGGCGCCCGCGAGTGCGGCGCTGAATCCGCCGGATCGTCGGGCGCATCGGCGTCCGGCGCGTCGTCGGGCTCATCGGGCTCCGGCTCGTCGAGCGCGGGCGGCGCCTCGTCCTTCGAGCGCCGCCGCCTGATCGCCCGCACGCCGGCCCGCAGCCCGCGCGCCGCCGAGGCCGTGCTGAGAAAGAGGTCCTCGGCTTCCTCCTGCGCGGCGCCGAGCAGCGCGTCGAAGTCGCGCACCCGCGCGCCGGCGATATCGGCGATCTCCCGGAGCTGCGCGTCGAACTGCTCCACCGTCTCGCTCAGCCGCTCCACATCCTCGCGCACCGTCTGCGAGATCTGCTCGGCGTTCAGCATCACGCCGCGGGTGCGCTCGAGCACCGGAGCCACGTCGTGGCGCAACCCGTCCAGGATCACCGCCAGCTGCCTGAACCGATTGCGGACGTACCAGGCCGCGGGAAAGACCAGCAGCACCAGCGCCAGCAGCAGGAGCGTCAGAATGCCGCTCGCCACGTGGGTCATCTGGTCGAACCAGCCGCGGGCGACGATCTGCCGGGTCACGATCGTATCCGGGAGTGTCGCCACCGCCTGCAGCAGCCAAGCGCTCGCGCGCACCATCAAGACCGGCATCATGGGTGGGTGAACGTACGTACGCAGGTGCGCGTCATCGTGTCAAGCGATCCGGCGCACGCTTGACGCACCCTCCGTGCGCCCGTCATTCTTCGCCATCGTCCGTCGCCGCACCGTCCGCTGTCCCTTCGATCGCCGAGCGTCATGAGCGCCTTGCAGTTCGTCGTCCAGGGAGGGCATTCGCTCTCCGGAACCATCCGCCCCGCGGGCAACAAGAACGCGGCGCTGCCGATCATCGCCGCCACGCTGCTCACCGAACAGCCGGTGACCCTCACCAACGTGCCGCGGATCCGCGACGTCGAGACCCTCGTCGAGCTCGTCCGCTCGGTGGGCGCCTCCGCCGAGTGGTCGGATCGGAACACCCTCGCCGTCCACGCCCGTTCGGTGCACGCCGCCCGGCTCGATCCGGTGCTCTGCGCGCGCATCCGCGCGTCGATCCTCCTCGCCGCGCCGCTCCTCGCGCGGAGCGGCGCCGTGGTCCTGCCGCCTCCCGGCGGCGACGTGATCGGCCGCCGCCGGCTCGATACGCATTTCCACGTGCTGCGCGAACTCGGCGCCACGTTCACGGTGTCCACGCAGTACGAGATGCGCGTCGACGGGTTCACCGGAGCCGACGTGTTCCTCGACGAGCCCAGCGTGACCGCCACCGAGAACGCCCTCATGGCGGCCGCCACGGCCCGTGGCACGACGGTGCTCCGCAACGCGGCCGGCGAGCCGCACGTGCAGGACCTGGCGCGTTTCCTCGTCGCGCTCGGGGCGCAGATCCACGGGATCGGCACCAACACGCTGACCATCGACGGCGGGCGGTCGCTGGGCGGCGCCACCTACGAGATCGGCCCCGATCATATCGAGGTCGGCTCGTTCATCGGCCTCGCCGCGGTCACCAACTCCGCGCTCCGCATCGAGCGCGCCGGCGTTGAACACCTGCGTTCCACCCGCATCGGGTTCGAGCGCCTGGGCATCACCTGCCAGGTGGACGGCGCGGACCTCGTGGTGCCCGCCGACCAGGCCCGGATCATGCAGAGCGATCTCGGCGGCCACGTCCCCAAGCTCGAAGACCAGCCCTGGCCGGCGTTCCCGGCCGACCTCATGTCCATCGCGATCGTGACCGCCACGCAGTGCCACGGCGTGATCCTGATGCACGAGAAGATGTTCGAATCGCGCATGTTCTTCGTGGACAAGCTGGTGGGCATGGGGGCGCGGATCGTGCTGTGCGACCCGCACCGCGCGCTCGTCGTCGGTCCGTCGCGACTCCACGCCGGCAGCGTCGACTCGCCCGATATCCGGGCCGGCATGGCGATGCTCCTCGCCGCCCTCGCCGCCGACGGACAGAGCACGATCCACAACGTGCAGCAGATCGAGCGCGGCTACGAGCGCATCGACGAGCGCCTGCGCGCCCTCGGCGCGCAGATCGAGCGGGTCGAAGTGCGCGACGCGTGATCGCCGCGTTGCCCGCCGCGGAGCCGGTCGAGGACCTCACCGCGCTCGGCTTCGTGGCGTTCACCACCACCCGTGACGCGGGCAGCTTCGGCACCGCCACCGACGAGCCCGTGGGGGACGTCATGGGGCGCTGGAACGCCCTCACTGCGGCCCTCGACGCCCGCGGGGTGGGCCGCCTGGCCACGGCCGCGCAGGTCCACGGCGCCCGCGTGATCACGCATGCACCGGGCTGGTCGGGCTGGCTGCGCGCGCCCGGCGCCGACGGCCACGCCTGCCCGCCCACGCCGGCCACCGCGGCCGCCGTCATGGTGGCCGACTGCGTGCCGGTGTTCCTCGCCCATCCCTCGGGCGCGTGCGCGCTGCTCCATTCGGGCTGGCGCGGCACCGAGGCCCGGATCGTCGAAGCGGGCATCGCGGCGCTCGCCGCCCTCGCGTGCCCCCCGCGAGATCTCACCCTGCACCTCGGGCCGGCGGTGTGCGGCCGGTGTTACGAGGTCAGTCCGGACGTTCATGCCCGGCTCACCGGGCGTGCGGTGGTTCGTCCGACACCGGTGGATCTCCGCGCGCTCATCGCGGGCCACGCCCGCGCGCAGGGCGTGATCAGGATTTCCACGAGCCGGTGGTGCACGCGATGCGACAACGAACGGTTCTTCTCGCATCGCGCCGGCGACGCCGGCCGGCAGATCGCCGTGCTGGCCTTCCCCTCGGTGCGTTCGCTTGACTCACCTACGCACATCCTGTAGGTTCCTAGTCACACGCGGTGGTTGCCGCGCGGAAATGTGGGGGAGGTTCCCCACATTTTTTGTTTCTGTAGGGGTACCTTCCAAATAGCGTGAACGAAGAGCTGGAACGTCTTGTCAATCAAGAGCTTGGAGCGCTGGAATTTGACCTTGTCGAGTTCCGGCGTGGGGGCACGAAGTCGCGCCCCCTCATCGAGGTCCGGATTGATCGGCGTGACGGCCAGAAGGTTACGGTAGACGATTGTGCCCGTGCATCCCGCGCCATCGAGGCGCGACTGGACGGCAGTGCGCTCCTGTCCGACCGCTACGATCTGCAGGTGTCCTCGCCTGGCGAGCGGCCCCTGCGCACGGCGGCGGAATGGCGCCGGTTCATCGGGCGGTGGGCGAATGTCTTGAGCCCGGTTCACGGGGGGCGGTTCGAAGCTCGGATCGTCGGCGTGGAGGCGGAGGGCGGTGCGGACCTGATCGAACTGGAACTGGAATCGGGGGAGCGCCGACGCGTCCTCCTCGATGCGGTGAAGGAGGCTCGGCTCGCGTTCCGCGTGTAACGGGATGAACGGATCGGCATGGGTGCCCGCGGCATCGCGGGGACAACCAACGGTGGTCGGCGCGAGTCGCCGGCCCATCACGAGGATGCGTGGATGGTAAGCTCAGCAGAGATCTTGGCCGCATTCCGCGAGGTGTCCAGCACCAAGCAGCTCGATCGCGCGGAACTCTACGGGCTCCTCCAGGACGGCATCATGGCGGCGCTCGCGAAGAAATACGGCGCCAATGTGCAGGCTGAGGTCACGATCGATGACGCCAAGGGCGACATCAAGATCGTCCTCCTCAAGACCGTGGTCGACGTGGTCGAGGATTCGAGCCGCGAGATCGCGGTCGAGGACGCCCGCGTGTACGACGAGGAATTCGACGCCGGCGACGTGCTCGAAGAACCCGTCGATTTCGCCGTGTTCGGCCGGGCGGCGGTGCAGGCGGCCAAGCAGCGCATCATCCAGCGGGTTCGCGAGGGCGAGCGCACCCGCATCCGCGACGAGTTCTCCTCGCGCGTCGGCGAGCTCCTGTCCGGCGAGGTGCAGCAGATCGAGCGCGGCAAGCTCGTGATCATGCTCAACAAGTTCCGCGAGGCGGAGGCCATCGTTCCGTATCGCGAGCAGAATCACCGCGAGCACTTCCATCAGGGAGAGCCCGTGCGGGCCGTCCTCAAGAAGGTGGAGGAGACCCCCAAGGGACCGCGCCTCATCCTGAGCCGCGCCGACGCGCTGTTCGTCAAGGCCCTGTTCAAGCTCGAGGTGCCCGAGATCCAGCAGGGGATCGTCGACATCAAGGCCACCGCCCGCGAGGTCGGCAGCCGCACCAAGATCGCCGTGTTCTCCCGGGACGACGCCATCGATCCCGTGGGCGCCTGCGTGGGCCTCAAGGGCTCGCGCGTGCAGGCCGTGGTCAACGAGTTGGGCGGCGAGCGCATCGATATCGTGCCCTGGTCGCCGGATCCGGAGCGGTTCGCCAAGCTCGCGCTCGCGCCGGCCCGCGTGGCCCGCGTGTTCAGCGACGCCGTGACCAAGACCATCCAGGCGGTGGTCGACGAGGATCAACTCTCCCTCGCCATCGGACGCAATGGGCAGAACGTGCGCCTGGCGTCCGAACTCACCGGCTGGAAGATCGATCTGTACTCCAGCCGCGAATGGCTCGAACGCGGCGGTGAGGGCGCGATCTTCGCGCCCCTGCCCGAAGAGAGCGACGTGGCCGACGTGCCGCTGTCGGAGATCGAAGGCATGCCGCCGGCGACGGTCGCCATCCTCGAGGAGGCGGGCTATCGTACGCTCAACGACATCATCGATCTCGAGCGCGACGATTTTCTTCGGCTCACCGGCATCACGCTCGACGACGCGGACCGCCTGATGGCGATCCTCGCCGAGTTGACCACGGAAGAGGGCCCCGCCGACGAGGCGGCCCCGGGAGATTCGCCGGCGGAGGGCAAGGGCGAAGACCAGGCGCCGCCCTCGGACGGCGCCTCGCCCGCGTGACGCCTGATCAGGCGCGGCGGGTGCTCGGCCTCGTCGGGCTGGGCCTCCGCTCGCGAAACGCGGTGGTTGGGGTGGAGCAGGTGCGGGGGGCGGCAAAGAGGGGAACGCTGGCGCTGGCCCTGGTGGCGAGCGACGCGTCGGAGAATAGCTTGGCCAAGCTGGTGCCGCTCCTCCGCGGGCGGCGCGTGAAAATGGTCGAAGGACTCGCGGCGGCGCAGTTGGGGGCCGTCACGGGGCGGACGCTGACGGCGGCGGTCGGAATCATCGACCACCAGCTCGCCAGGGGTATTCTTGGTGTGGTGAACTCGGACTCTCCGGAGTCCACTTAGGAGGCTGGATTGAGCAAGCTTCGCGTACACGACTTGGCTGGCGAGTTCGGGATTCCTGCTGACGAAGTGGTTGGTCTGCTTCGTCAAATGGACGTGCCCGTGCGCAGCCATTTGAGTTTGCTCACCGACGACCAGGTCGCACGGCTCCGCGCGCGCTGGGAACGGGAGAAGCGAGTGCGCGCCGAGCGCAAGGATGCGCCCGCCGCCCCGTCGCGCCGCCGCCGCACGGCCGCCGCCGACACGCCGCCTGACGCCGCCGCCGCACCAAAGGCGGCTCCCAAGCCCGCGAAGGCGCCCAAGGCGACCCACGCCAAGCCGCCGGCCGCCGCTCCCGCCGAAGCCGCTCCGGTCGCTGAAGAGCCGGCCGCCGCCGGCGCGCCCGTCCGGCGCCGCCGCAAGGCAGCGGACGTCGCCGCCGCCGCCGCCGAGGCTGCCGTCAAGGCCGCCGAGGAAGAAGCCGCCGCCGAGGCCGCCGCTGCGGCGGACGCTGCCGCGAAGCTCGCCGCCGAGGCCGCGATCGAGCTGGAAGAGGCGCAGTACGAAGAGATGCCGGAAGTCGAGGCCCCCGAAGCATTCACGGGCTCCGACGAGATGGCGGAGACGGCGGCCGCCGAAGAACCGATGACGCATATGGAATCGCGCTCGGCGCCGCAGCGGCCCGAGGGTGGAGCGCCGTCGGGGCGCGAGCGCCCGCGTCCGCGGCCGGTCACGCCCGGGGCCCCGCGTCCGCGGTCCGGGGGCGGCGGCTCGTCGTTCATGCCGCCGCGTCCCGTCGCGTCGGCCGCGCCCGGTGGCGGGATCGCCGCGCCGCCGCGGCGCGAGGACAAGGGACAGGCCAAGCCCGGTGGCGGCGCCCCCGATCGGACCCGCCGCAAGAAGGGTCGCCGGGGCACCGTGGACCAGGGGGCGGTGGACGCCAACATCTCCAAGACGATGGCGGCCATGCGCGGCGCCCCGTCGCGGCGCTCGTCGAGCGACGCCCGCCGCGGTCACCGCGAGGAGGCCGAGGCCGCGCGCGTGGCGGAGGCCGAGCGCGAGAAGCGGCTCGTGCGCGTCAACGAGTTCATCACGGTGAGCGAGCTCGCCCAGATCCTCAAGGTGCCGGCCACGGAGATCGTGTCGTTCGCCTTCAAGAACCTGGGGCTGATGATCACCATCAACCAGCGACTCGACTTCGATCAGATCGAACTCATCGCCGGCGAATTCGGCTTCCAGGCCGTCCGCGAGGACGCCTATCAGGCCGAGGATGTGGCAGCCCAGCCCGCCGACCGGCCCGAGGATCTCGTGTCGCGTCCTCCCGTGGTCACCATCATGGGCCACGTCGACCACGGCAAGACGTCGCTCCTGGATTTCATCCGGCGCGCCAACGTCGTGGCCGGCGAATCGGGCGGTATCACGCAGCACATCGGCGCCTACCACGTGTCGCTGCCCAACCGCAAGTCCATCACGTTCCTGGACACGCCGGGCCACGAGGCGTTCACCGCCATGCGCGCCCGAGGCGCGCAGGTCACCGACATCGTGGTGCTGGTCGTGGCCGCCGACGACGCCGTGATGCCGCAGACTATCGAAGCGATCTCGCACGCCAGGAATGCCGGCGTGCCGATGATCGTCGCCATCAACAAGGTCGATCTCCCGCAGGCCAACCCCGCGAAGGTCAAGCAGGACCTGCTGCAGCAGGGCGTGGTGCTCGAGGAGTTCGGCGGCCAGACGCTGTCCAGCGAGATCTCGGCCAAGAAGGGCACCAACATCGAAACACTGCTCGACCAGATCCTGCTGCAGGCGGAGATCCTCGACCTCAAGGCCAACCCCAGCAAGAGCGCCACCGGGTCGGTGGTCGAGGCCCAGCTCGATCCGGGCAAGGGCCCGGTCGCGACGGTGCTCATCCAGAGCGGCACGCTCCACGTGGGCGATCACTTCATCTGCGGCATGCATTCGGGCCGTGTGCGCGCCCTGCTCGACGAGCGCGGCAATGTGGTCAAGGACGCCGGGCCGGCGATTCCGGTGCAGGTTCTCGGTGTCGAAGGCGTGCCGATGGCAGGCGATCAGCTGCTCGTGGTGGACGATGCGTCCGCCGCGCGTGAGATCGCGCAGCGCCGGCAGCGGCTCGATCGCGAAGCCAAGAGCCGGCGCACGTCGCGCGGCGTGTCGCTCGAGGACTTCATCGAGCACGCGGCGAGCGGTGAACGACGCACGCTCCGCATCCTCATCAAGGCCGACCAGGGCGGCCCGGCCGAAGCGCTGGCCGACGCCCTCCAGCAGCTCTCCACCGGCGAGGTCCAGGTCGAGGTCGTGCACCGCGGCGTGGGTGCCATCTCGGAGAGCGACATCCTGCTCGCCAAGGCGTCGGGGGCCATCATCATCGGCTTCCACGTGCGACCGGACAACAACGCCCGTACCGCCGCCGAGCGCGAGGGCGTGGACATCAAGCTGTACCGCATCATCTACGAGGCCGTGGCCGACGTGCGCGCCGCCCTCGAGGGCATGCTGCGTCCCGAACGGCGCGAGGTGGTGTTCGGCGAAGCCGAGGCGCGCGAGATCTTCAAGGTGTCGCGCATCGGAACCATCGCTGGCTGCTACGTCCGCAGCGGCGTGATCAATCGGCAGGGCCGCGTCCGCGTCATTCGCGACGGCGTCGAGATCTACGACGGCGCGATCTCCTCGCTGCGCCGTTTCAAGGACGACGTGCGGGAAGTGAAGGACGGCTTCGAGTGCGGCATCGGCATCGAGAACTTCAACGATATCAAGGTGGGAGACGTGATCGAGTGCTACCGGACCGAGGAGATTGCGCGGTCCCTTGGCTCGTCGCCCGCCACCTGATCGGTCGCCGCGCGTGGCGCTGCCGCGCGCGGGGACGGGGTATGAGTGCCAATGAGCGCAGACAATCGACGGCCGGACCGTGTCGCGGAAGCCATCCGCGAAGTCGTGGCCATGTTCCTGGCCGAAGGCGTGAAGGACCCGCGTGTGGTCGGGCTGGTGACGGTCACCGGCGTCGACGTGACGCGTGACCTGCGCCACGCCAAGGTGTTCGTGAGCATCATGGGCTCGGAGGCCGAGCGCGCGGCCACGGTCGAGGGGCTGGACAGCCTCGCGCCCCACCTTCGCTCCCGCGTCGGCCGCGCGCTCCAGCTCCGGCTGGCGCCGGAAATCACGTTCAAGCTCGACGAGAGCATCGCCCGCGCCGCCCGCATCGAGTCGCTCCTCGCCAAGGTTCGCGAAGGAAAGCCGGTGGATGGAGCCCAGGACGACTGACGGCCTGCTGCTCGTCGACAAACCCGCCGGCATGACCTCACACGACGTCGTGGCGGTGGTGCGTCGGGCCTTCGAACAGCCGCGCGTGGGGCACGCCGGCACCCTCGACCCCTTCGCCACCGGCCTGCTCGTCCTCCTCATGGGCCGCGGCACCCGCCTCGTGCCGTACCTCGACGCCGAGCCCAAGGTGTACGAGGCGACCATCCGCTTCGGCGCCGAGACCGACTCCGACGATGCCACCGGCGCCGTCGTGCGCGAGGCGCCGGCGCCGTCGGCGGCGGCGGTCGATGCCGCCCTGGCCGGAATGGTCGGAGATCTCGAACAGCGCCCGCCGGCCTACTCCGCCAAGCAGGTCAAGGGCGTGCGCGCCTACGCCGCCGCCCGGCGCGGCCGCCCCCTGGACCTCGCTCCCGTGCTGGTGCGCGTGCACATGTGGACCGTGCGCGCGCGCCGCGGCGACGATCTGGACGTCACGGTGTCGTGTGGCGGCGGCACCTACGTGCGCGCCCTCGCCCGCGACCTCGGCATCGCCGCCGGCAGCGCCGCGCACCTCGTGGCCCTGCGCCGCATTCGTGCCGGCCGGTTCGACGTCGCCGACGCGGCCTCGCTCGATGCGGTGCGGCAGGGAACGGCCGCCGTCCGTCCGCTGCGCGACGCCGTGGCCCAGCTTCCCGAGCAGCCGCTGGCCGCCGACGAACTGCCCTTCGTGGCGCACGGGCGCGCCATCCCGGCCCGAGTGCCCGGCGACCGCGCGGCCCTCACCGCCAACGGCGATCTCGTCGCGGTCGCCTTCCGCGACGACGACCGCTGGCAGCCCAGAGTGGTGCTGCTGGATGGCTGAGGTCCGTTCGGCGCTCCCGCCCAACGTCACCGGCGCGGTGATCACGGTGGGCACCTTCGACGGCGTGCATCGCGGCCACCAGCACGTCCTCGCCCGCCTGCGCGAGCGCGCCGCGGAACTCGGGCTCCCGTCGTTGGTCGTCACCTTCGAGCCGCATCCCCTGGAGATCCTCCAGCCGGCCTCCGCCCCCGACCGCCTCACGGTGCGCGAGGAGAAGCTGCTCGAACTGGCCGGCTGCGGGGTGGACTACGTGGCCGAGATACCGTTCACGCGGGCGTTCGCGGCCCTGAGCGCCGAGGCGTTCATTCGCGACGTCCTCGTGGGGCGCTACCGGCTGCGCGCCCTGCTCATCGGCCACGACCATGGATTCGGCCACGGCCGGGAAGGCGACGCCGAGTTGGTGGAGCGGATCGCCAGGACGTCGGGCTTCACGGCCGAGGTCGTCGACGAGGTGACGCTGCTCAACGGGGAGCGCGTGTCGTCGAGCGTGATCCGCGATGCCGTGCGGTCCGGCGATCTCGCCGGCGCCGTCCGGGGGCTTGGCCGGCCCTACGAGGCGCTCGGACGCGTGGTCGCTGGGGCGGGGCGGGGGCGCCTGCTGGGGTTCCCCACCATCAACCTGGCCCTCCCCTCACCGCGCAAGCTACTGCCCCCGGTGGGCGTGTATGCGGTGCGCATCGCGAGCGCCGCCGGCACGCTGGGCGGCATGCTGAACCTCGGTCCCCGTCCCACCTTCGGCGACGACGCGATCGCGCTGGAAGCGCACCTGTTCGAGGCCGGCGGGGACTGGTACGGCCGTCCGGTGGCGGTGGAGTTCGTGGCTCGGCTCCGGGACACGCTAAAGTTCAGTGGTCCCGAAGCGCTGGTCGCACAGCTGAAAATCGACGCGCAAAGTGCCCGTCGTGCGTTGACGTAGTTCTGCCTGCTGGATAGCCTTATAGGTTCCGGGTAAACTCATTTCTCCCACCGAAGTCGCATGTCCAACCTGAAGTATCGCCTCCTGACCATCGCCGCCTTGTGCCTGATGTCCATCTGGGCGCTGGTGCCGCGTAATGAGACGGTGCAGTATCGTGGGGCCGACGGCATCCTCCACGACACCACCGAGCGCCACGTTCCGCTTCGTAAGGGCCTCGATCTGCAGGGCGGCATCCACCTGACGCTCGAGATCGATCAGTCCAAGCAGGCGATCCCGGCCAGCAAGGTGGCTGACGCGATCGACCGCGCCCTCAAGACCGTCCGAACCCGCATCGAGGGATTCGGCGTGTCGGAATCGGTGGTCCAGAAGGTGGGCAACGACCGCATCATGGTCGAGATCCCGGGCTACGACGATCCGCAGCGCGCCGAGAACATCGTCAAGAAGCAGGCCTTCCTCGAGTTCCTGATCACCGACAAGACCAAGGCGCTCGAGAAGGTGCTGCCGCGCTTCGATCAGATCATCAAGGACGCGGGCGGGGCCGTGGCTGCCGGCAAACCGGTGGCCGGCGCCAAGCCTGCCGCGCCCGCGGGCCTGCAGGGCCTGCTCACCGGCGGTGATACCACCAAGGGGGCCGCCGCCAAGAAGGACACGGCCGGGAAGAAGAGCGACACCACCAACGTCGATTCGCTCGGCGCCAACGCGGCGGGCGCGTTCTCCGGCGCCATCTCCCAGGGCGGGATGCCCGGGGAATACTTCGTGGCGTTCGACAAGGTCCCCGCGGTCGAGGGCTGGCTCCAGCTGCCCGCCATCCAGGCGGCGATGCCGCCGGGCAAGCGGATTCTCTGGGGCACCGACTCCACGAACATGGGATCGCAGTGGTACAAGGCGCTCTACGTCACCGATGCCACGCCGATCATCACCGGCGATTACCTCACCGACGCGCGTCCTACGCAGTCCCCCACCGACGGTACGGTGGTGGAGTTCACCCTCAACAACGAGGGCGGACGGCGGTTCCGCAACGAGACCGGCAAGCACGTGAACGACTACATGGCGATCGTGCTCGATGATCGCGTCATGGGTCGGCCGCCGGTCATCCAGTCGGCCATCGGGACGCGGGGGCAGATCACCATGGGCGGCAAGGATCTCGCCGCCGCGCAGGATCTGGCGCTCGTCCTGCGGGCCGGCGCGCTCCCCGTGCCGCTTCGCGTGGCCGAGACGCGCGTCATCGGGCCGTCGCTGGGCCAGGACTCCATCAACAAGGGATTCCGCGCCGGGCTCATCGCCGTCATCGCGATCGTGCTCATCCTCACCATCTACTACCGGTTCTCGGGGTTGCTCGCCGTGGGCGGCCTCGCGTTGTACGTGTTGTTCACGCTCGCCACGTTGGCCGGTTTCAACGCCGTGCTCACGTTGCCCGGGTTGGCCGGCATGGTGCTGTCCATCGGCATCGCCGTGGATGCAAACGTGCTGATCTTCGAGCGCATTCGTGAAGAGCTCGACCGCGGCAAGACGGTGCGCACCGCCATCGACGAGGGATTCCGCCACGCGATGCCGGCCATCATCGACTCCAACGTGTCGACCATCCTCACCGCCTCGGTGCTGTACCAGTGGGGCAGCGGCCCTGTGCGCGGGTTCGCGGTCACCCTGATCGCCGGTGTCGTGGCGTCCATGGTCGCGGCCATCTTCGTCGTGCGAACCTTCTTCCTCCTGTGGCTGAACCGCTCGCGCGGCGCCCAGACGTTGAGCATCTAAATGCTGCGCATTCTTCACGGCACCAGCTACGACTTCATCAAGTACTGGCGGCACGCCGCCATTGCCACGATCGCGTTCATCGTCATCGGACTCGCCGCGCTCGGCATTCGCGGGGCGCGGTACAGCATCGAATTCACGGGCGGCACGCTGATGCAGGTGCATTTCACCAAGCCGCCCCAGGCCGATGCCATCCGCCAGACGGTGGACCGGGCGGGGTTCTCGGGCTCCACCATCCAGCAGTTCGGCACGCTCAACGACTACACGATCAGCGCCCAGCCCAAGGGCC
The DNA here is from genome assembly GCA_035533755.1 of Gemmatimonadaceae bacterium. Lineage (NCBI taxonomy): Bacteria > Pseudomonadati > Gemmatimonadota > Gemmatimonadia > Gemmatimonadales > Gemmatimonadaceae > Gemmatimonadaceae bacterium. The sequence continues at coordinate 10,113 of DATLTC010000053.1, read as the reverse complement.
TGGCGAGCGGCGCCACGTCCGATTCGGCCGCGAGCGAGGTCAACGACAGCACGGCCCGGCAGATCGAGACCGCGCTCCACGCCCAGTTCGGCGATACGTCGCAGGTGAAGGTCCTCCGGTCCGAGTACGTCGGCCCCCGTGTGGGCGCCGAACTGCGCCGCAACGCGCTGGTCGCCGTCCTCATCTCGTTCCTCGTCACCCTGATCTATCTGGCCATCCGGTTCGAGTGGCGCTTCGGCGTCGCCGCCGTGGTCGCCACGGCGCACGACATCTTCACCACGCTGGCGTTCCTCGCCATGATGCGGCTGGAGATATCGCTCACCGTCGTCGCCGCGATCCTCACCGTGATCGGATACTCGCTCAACGACACGATCATCATCTTCGACCGCGTGCGCGAGAATCTCAAGAAGCAGCGCAAGGAATCGCTGTACGACGTGATGAACCGGTCGATCAACGAGACGCTGCCGCGCTCCATCCTCACCCACGTCACCACGCTCATCGCCACGCTGGCGCTGCTGTTCTTCGCCGGCGAGGTGATCCGTCCGTTCTCGTGGATCATGGCGTTCGGCATCTTCACCGGCACGTTCAGCTCCATCTACGTCGCCGGCGCGTTGCTCCTCTGGATCGAGGCCAAATGGCCGCGATCCCTCGAGGGACAGGGCGGGGCCGGCGTGTCGGCGCGGGCCGGGGCCGCCCAGGCCCGGCGACGCGAGGCCAGTCCCTGACGCTTCCGGAACCGCCGCGCATCCCGCGGCGGTTCTTCGTTCATGGCTCAATTCATCGACAGCCACTCGCATCTGGCCGATCCGGCCTTTGACGACGACCGCGCCGAGGTCATCGAGCGCGCGCGGCTCACCGGCGCGCGCGCCGTCGTCTGCATCGGCGAGTCCCTCGACGCGGCGGCGCGGTCGCGCGCGCTCGCCGCGCTGCACCCGGGGTTCCTCTATTTCACGGCCGGCGTCCACCCGCACGACGCGGCCGGCTTCGATCCCCTGCGCGACGCCTCGCGCATCGGCGACGAATGCGGGCGGGGCGCCGTGGCGATCGGCGAGTGCGGGCTCGACTATCACTACGAGCACTCGCCACGGGCCGAACAGCGCCGGGCGTTCGGTGCCCAGCTGGGCCTGGCCCGCGACCTGCGCAAACCGGTCGTCGTGCACACGCGCGAGGCCGAAGACGACACGCGGGCCATGATCCAGGAGGCCGGCTCCAGCGGTGTGCGCGGTGTCCTGCACTGCTTCACCGGATCGCACCGGCTGGCCGAAGCGGCGCTCGCCGTGGGCTGGTACGTGTCGTTCAGCGGCGTGGTGACGTTCAAGAAATGGGCCGACGACGCGCTCCTGCGCCTCGTGCCGGACGATCGGGTGCTCGTCGAGTCCGACGCGCCCTTCCTTGCGCCCGTGCCGCATCGCGGCAAGCGGAACGAGCCCGCGTGGGTCAGTCTGACGCTCGCCCGCGTGGCCCAGGCGCGCGGCGTCGAGCCGGAAGCCTTCGGCACGGTCGTGACGCGGAACGCGGAGCGACTGTTCGGCCTGGCGACGCACGATGCCGTCTGAGTAGGTTCCCGCGGATCGCATGCACGTCGACACACGCGCCGGCCTCGCGCCGGCTCACTCGCTGGAGAGCCCTCGAATGCCCAACACCATCCATACCGACAAGGCGCCGGCCGCGATCGGGCCCTACTCCCAGGGCGTGATCGCCAACGGCTTCCTGTTCACCGCCGGCCAGATCGCCATCGATCCCGCCACCGGTCAGGTGGTGGCCGGGGACGTCGTCGCCCAGACCGAGCGCGTGCTCGCCAATCTCAAGGCGATCCTCGAAGCCGCCGGCGCCACGTGGAACGATGTCGTCAAGACCACGGTATTCCTGCACGACATGAGCGACTTCCCGATGGTCAACGATGCGTACGCCCGCGCCCTCGGCGACGCGCGCCCCGCCCGCTCGACGGTCCAGGTGTCCGCGCTGCCGCGGAACGTGCTCGTCGAGATCGAAGCCGTCGTCGCCGTGAAGTAGCCCATGGGCACCGCCCCCGCCTCGGCGGAACTGCTCCGCCTCACCGGGTTCGCGCGCTGCGCCGGCTGCGCCGCGAAGCTCGGCCTGGGCGATCTCTCCGAGGCGCTGCAGGGCGTGCCACACCAGTCCGACCCGCGCCTCATCGTCGGACGCGAGACATTCGACGACGCCGGCGTCTTCCTGCTGTCTCCCGATCTGGCGCTCGTGCAGACCGTGGACTTCTTCGCGCCGATCGTCGACGATCCATACCTCTTCGGGCAGATCGCCGCCGCCAACGCGCTCTCCGACGTGTATGCCATGGGTGGCGAGCCGATCACCGCCCTCAACATCGTCGGATTCCCGGTCGGCACGTTGCCGCTCGAGGTGCTGGGGCAGATCCTCCGGGGGGGGCAGGACAAGGTGCACGAGGCCGGCGCGCTCGTCGTCGGCGGCCACACGATCATCGACGAGGAGTTGAAGTTCGGCGTCGCCGTCACCGGACGCGTGCACCCCGATCGGATGCTCACCAACGCCGCCGCCCGCCCCGGCGACCGGCTCGTGCTCACCAAGCCGCTCGGGACGGGCCTCCTCGCCACCGCGGAGAAGGCGGGCGCCTTGGGTGAGGCCGATGCCCGGACGTTCCACGACTCCATGCGGGCGCTCAACGCCGCCGCCAGCCGCGCCGCGCTCGACGTCGGCGCCAAGTGCGCCACCGACGTCACCGGGTTCGGTCTCCTCGGCCACGCGTCCCACATCGCCCGCGCGAGCGGGGTCACGCTCGAGATCGTCGCCGCTGCCGTGCCGGCTCTGCCCGGGGCGGTCGGCGCCTGGGAGCGCGGCATGCGCACGGGCGGGGCGGACCGCAACCTCTCGTACCTGCGCACCCGAACGGACTGGGGGGCCGCCACCGAGGTCCAACGGGCGCTGCTGCTCGACCCGCAGACCTCGGGAGGTCTGCTCGTCGCCGTGCCGGCGCACCGCTTGGACGACTATCTTTCCCGCGTACCGGGAGCCGTGGAGATCGGCGGCGTTCGTGCTGCCGGCCCTGTGGCGCTGGTCCTCGTGTGACGTGGGGAGTGGAGGAGGCCTGGTGGCTTCCGCAGTCTTCAAAACTGTTGCGACCTGACGATGTCGGGTTGGGTGGGTTCGATTCCCATGCACTCCCGCCAGCGAGAGCCCGGGGAAATTCGAGGAGCGTTCGTGTGCGGAATGCCGTGCGTGTCACGCTGATCCTGTCAGCCGCTCTGCTGGCCATGGCCGGGACCGCCCGGCGCGCCGGCGCGCAGAAGGCCGACACCCTGCGCCCGCCGCCGGCGGCCGCAGCCAAGCCGGCCGCCGATACCACCCAGGGTCCGCGCCGGGAACTCATGCCGCCGTTGTCGCCGGCCCGGTCGTTCGCGTACTCGTTCATCGTCCCGGGATACGCGCAGACCGTGCTCGGCCGTCCTCGCGCGTCGGCGCTGTTCATCGCCCTCGAAGCGATGTGCGTCACCATGCTGCGCCAGGCGCAGTTCGACCTGCGGCAGGCGCGCAATGCCGGTACCGATAGCATCGTCGTCTCCCGGTGGGACCCCGCCACGGGACAGAGCGGCGTCGTGATGCAGGCGTCGCCCTACAACAGCCAACTCATCCGCAGCCGGCGCGCCCACGTCGAGGACTGGATCGCCGTCCTCGTGGCCAACCATCTCTTCAGCGGGCTCGACGCCTACGTGTCGGCCAACCTCTGGGATCTGCCGGCTGAGCTCTCCGTGCACCCGACCAGCACCGGCACGAACGTCGGACTCACGCTGCACGTGCGATGAGTGATCCCGCCCCCATCGGAGTGTTCGACTCCGGCATCGGTGGCCTCACCGTGGTGCATGAACTCATGCGGCAGCTCCCGCATGAGAGCATCATCTACTTCGGCGACACGGCGCGCGTCCCGTACGGCAACAAGAGCCCGGAGACGGTGCAGCGGTACAGCCGCGAAATCGCCGACTTCCTGCAGCAGCGCGGGGTGAAGGCGATCGTCGTCGCCTGCAACACCGCCACCGCCCACGCCCTGCCGATGCTCCGTGCCGAGCGCGCCATTCCCGTGATCGGCGTCGTGGAGCCGGGCGCCCGGGCCGCCGTCGCCGCCAGCCGCTCGGGAGCCATCGGCGTCATCGGCACGGCCGGCACGGTGCGGTCGGGGGCGTACGACCGCGCGATCCACGCCCTGCGCCCCGATGCGCGGGTCACCGCGCAAGCGTGCCCGCTGTTCGTTCCCCTCGTCGAGGAGGGATGGACCGACCGCGACGCGACGCGGCTCGTGGCCCAGGAGTACCTGCGGCCGGTCGTGGGCCACCACGTGGACACGGTGGTGCTCGGCTGCACCCACTATCCGCTGCTCAAGCCGCTGCTCCACGAGGTGCTGGGCGCCGACGTGCGGCTCATCGACAGCGCCGAGGAAACGGCGGCCGAGACGGCGCGCGTGCTCCACGATCGTGGTCTGTCGGCACCGGACGGCGCAACGCCGCGGTACCACTTCGTGGCGTCCGACGAGCCGTCGCTATTCCTCGCCCTGGGACAGCGTTTTCTGGGCAGCGCGATCGACGACGTCGAGCGCCACCCCCTCGGCTGACCCGTCCCACCGGCGCAGTTCCACGCGCTCTGGCGTGACCCGTAGAAAGGTGGGCGCGTCGAGCCACGAGCCGGCGTTCGCGTATATCCCGCCGGTTGGCATTCGCTCCAGGGCAGGCACGTGGGAGTGGCCGAACACGAGCAGGTCCAGCGAAGGATCGGCAGCGAGCCGGTGTTCCGCCACCTGCCGCAGCCCGCGGCCGCCGTCCCGCGCGGCGTACGAGCGGCTGGCGTGCGAACTGCCGCCCGCCAGCGCCGTGGCCCAGTCCGGGTGGATCCACCGGAAGGCCCGGATCGCCAGTGGGTTGCGCAGCACCGCGCGCAACGCGCGGTACCGGCGGTCCTCACGGTCGCGCAGCCCGTCGCCGTGCTCGATGCACGCCCGCCAGCCCGCCACTTCGCCGCGCCACGGCCCCAACTGGAAGTCGACGCCGGCGTCGGCGCGCAGGATCTCGCCGCCCCAGCAGTCGTGATTGCCGCCGATCATCAGCACCGGCACGCCGTCGTCGGTGAGATCGGCGATGGCGCTGAGCACGCGGAACCCCGCCCGCGGCATCACCCGCCGCCATTCGAACCAGAATTCGAACAGGTCGCCGTTGATCACCACCGATCCGGCCCGTCCACGCAGATCCCGCAGGAATCCCCGGAGCTGGCGCTCCACGTCCGCGGGGGCGAACCCGAGATGGATATCCGAGAAGATGTAGCAGGGCGAGGCGAGCACGCGCTCATTCTAGCCTCGGCGCCGCGTCTTTACAAACCCGACCCGCGCTCTATTCTTCGCGCCAGATGACCCCGCGTCCCGCATCCGGCGCGCCCCGCGCCTCGCGTTCATGAGCCACGTGCAGCTGAGCGAACTCCGTGTGCGCTACGCGGAGTCCGACCAGATGGGCGTCGTGTACCACGCCAACTATCTCGTCTGGTGCGAGATCGGCCGTACCGACTTCATCCGCCAGTTCGGGATCAGCTACGCCGAACTCGAGCGGCGCGGGGTGGCGCTGGCCGTGTCAGACGCGGCGCTGCGCTTCCACGCCGCGGCGCGGTACGACGATCGGATTCGCGTCGAGACGCGCTTGACCGACGTCCGGTCGCGGGCCGTCGCGTTCGAGTACCTGATCGTGAATGCCGATACCGGCCAGCGCCTGGTCACCGCCAGCACCACGCTCGTCGCGCTCGACCGCGCGGGGCGTCCCACGGCGCTGCCCACCGAATTTCGTGCCCAGCTGCAGGCGGCGCGGTAACCGCCTGGCGCTGCTCGCCTCCCTGCTCGTCGCGGGGGGATGCGCGCCGCGCCTCGCGCCGCTGCGCGGCGCGCCGGCGCCGGTCCGCTTTCCGCGCGCCGACCTCGGCGCCGGCCACCGCAAGCTCGTCTTCCACTGGGAACTCGAGGACGGCGACCTCGTGGCGCGCGGAGAAGGGGCCGCCCGGATCGCGCCCCCCGACAGCGTGCGGCTCGACCTGTTCCTGGCTGGGGGGATGGGCGGCGCCGCCGCGGTGCTCATCGACGGCGACCTGCGCCTGCCCGGGGGCCGTGCCGCCATGCGGTTCGTCCCGCCGGCCCCCCTCCTATGGGCGGCGCTCGGCCGGCTGGCCGTCCCCCCGCTCGCCGACACGGTGGCTCGGATGGACGGGTCGGTCCTCCGCGCCGACATCGGAACGCCCGTGCAGTGGCGGGTCACGTTCGAGGGGGGACAGCTGCGGCGCCTCGAACGCGTGGCCGGCGGGCGGGTACAGGAATGGGTCACGCGCACGCCGGACGGGCATATCCGCTATCATAGTGAAAGTGACCGGCGCACCCTTGATCTCGTCATCACAAGGTCTGATGAGACCGCACCGTTTGATCCCACGCTCTGGACGTTTCCTTAGTGTCCTCGCCCTCGCCGCTGTCGCGGGGTGCGCGGTGCATTACGGGTTCTCGCAGGGCGCCTTCCCGCCGAACATCAAGACGATGGCCGTGCTCCCGTTCGATAATCAGACCGCCTCGCCCGACGTCCAGCGTGAGCTGTTCGACGCCATGCGCAGCGAGCTGCAGAAGCGGCTCGGGGTGCGTGAGGCGCCGGAGACGCGCGCCGACGCGATCGTGCGCGGCACGATCACGGGGTACGAAGCCGACGTGCCCGTCTCGTTCAGCGCCAATCCGGCCCAGACCGTCTCGGCCCGGCGCCGGCTGCAGATCACGCTCGACGTCGAGATCGTCGATCAGACCACCGGCAAGACGCTCTGGTCGCGCAAGGGGCTCAGCGCGTCGGGCGAATATGCCGAGCGCGCCGAGATCGACGGGCGCAAGCTCGCCATCCAGCATATCGTGGACGACATCGTCGACGGAGCGCAGTCGCAATGGTGAGGATCCGGGCGGGACGCAGCTCGCTGGGCTGCCTGTTCACGCTGCTCATCGTGTCGGCGGCGATCTACTTCGGCCTCAACGTCGGCGAGGCGTACTGGACCTTCTACCAGTACGAAGACGCGATGAAGCAGGAGTTGAAGTTCAACGGCGTCCGGCCCGACTCGCTCATCCTGGCGCATCTCTGGATACAGGCGGATTCGCTGGGGCTTCCCGAGGATGCCAAGGAACTGTCGATCGACCGCGATCCCCGCACGCGGATCATCCGCGTGTCGGCCGACTACACCGAACAGATCGAGTTGCCGCTCACCGTGCGTGTGATGTCGTTCCATCCGCACGCCGAGGATACGTATTGAGCGACGCCGGCGCTCCGCTCGACCGGATCATGTCGTGGGACCAGGCGCGCCGGTGGCGGCGGAGCACATCCGGCAGGGTCGTGTTCACCAACGGCGTGTTCGACCTGGTGCACCCCGGGCACGTGGATCTGCTGCTCGGCGCGCGGCGCCTCGGGGACGCGCTCGTGGTCGGACTCAACACCGACGCGTCGGTGCGCCGCCTCAAGGGTCCGGCGCGCCCCGTGCGCAGCGAGCAGGAGCGGGCGTACGTGCTCGCCGCGCTCGCCATGGTCGACGCCGTGGTGCTGTTTGACCAGGACACGCCGCTCGAACTGATCCGGGCGCTCGCGCCCGACGTGCTCGTGAAGGGCGGCGACTACACCGAGGCGACGATCGTCGGCGCCCCCGAGGTTCGCGCGCGCGGAGGCGACGTGGTCGTCATTCCGCTCACGCCGGGCCAATCCACCACTTCCATCATCGAGAAACTCCGTGGCTGACCGTTCCGTGCCCACTCGCACCACGCGCGCCGACGCCGATCTGCGCGTCGTGACCCTGGCGCGGGGCGCCGCCCCGTACGCCGAGGGATCCTGCCTCGCGGCGTTCGGCGATACGCGCGTGCTCTGCACGGCGTCGGTGGAGGACGGCGTGCCGGGCTGGCGCAAGGGAAGTGGGCAGGGCTGGCTCACGGCGGAATACGCGATGCTCCCCCGCGCCACGCATACGCGCACGTCGCGCGAACGTGCGCAGTTGGGTGGGCGTACGCAGGAGATCCAGCGGCTCATCGGGCGCAGCGTGCGGGCGATGCTCGGCGGGTTCTCGTTCGGCGAATACACGGTGCGCATCGATTGCGACGTGCTGCAGGCCGACGGTGGCACGCGCACGGCGGCGATCACCGGCGCGTGCGTCGCCGTGGTCGACGCGTTCGCGTGGATGGTGTCCAGCGGCCGGCTGGCCGAGTCGCCGGTGCGGCACCGCGTCGCCGCGGTGAGCGTGGGCCTCGTGGGCGGCGTGCCGCGGCTCGATCTCGAATACGTCGAGGACGTGGTGGCGGACGTGGACATGAACGTCGTGATGAGCAGCGCCGGCGAGTTCGTGGAAGTGCAGGGCACCGGCGAACGCACCACGTTCAGTCGCTCCCAGCTGGACGCGTTGCTGGAGCTGGCCGAGCAGGGCATCCGGCGGCTCGACGCCGCCCAGCGCGTCGCGCTCGGCGTGTGAGCGAGCGCGTGGTGCTGCTGGCCACGCGGAGCGCCGGGAAATTGCGCGAGCTGCGGCCGATGTTCGCGGCGGCGGGATTCGCGGTGCGCGATCTGGCCGAGGCGGGGATTCCTGAGGCCGCGGAGGAGGACGCGCTGGAGGCGTTCGCGACGTTCGAGGAGAACGCGCGCGCCAAGGCGCGGCATTTCTTCGTGAAGGGGGGTGGGCTGCCCGTGGTGGCCGACGACTCGGGGCTCGAGGTGGCGGCCCTCGGCGGGGCGCCGGGCGTGCACAGCAAGCGCTGGAGCGGGCGGGCGGACCTTCGGGGCGAGGCGCTCGATGCGGCGAACAACGCGCTGCTGTTGGAACGTCTCCGGGGGCAGCGCGATCGGCGGGCGCGGTACGTGTGCGTGGCGGCGTACTGGGACGGGACGCGGGAGCGGCTGGCGCGTGGTGAAGTGACGGGGCGCATTGCCGACGCGCGCGTGGAGGGCGGGGAGGGATTCGGGTACGATCCGTACTTCGTGAGCGACGAGTTGGGGCGTGCGTTTTCGGAGGTGTCGCGGGAGGAGAAGGCGCGGGTGAGCCATCGTGGCCGCGCGGTCGCGGCGCTGTTGAAATCACTCGTCGCGTGCGGTTGACTGGCGTGGGGGTGGCGCGTAGAATTATGGGCTCACGGGGCGTAGCGTAGCCTGGTATCGCGCCTGCTTTGGGAGCAGGAGGTCCCCGGTTCAAATCCGGGCGCCCCGACCTGACGGAGGCTCGAGCGGTGCGCGGGTCTTTGTTGCGAACGAAGCGCCAGTAGCTCAGTTGGATAGAGCAACAGCCTTCTAAGCTGTAGGTCGGGGGTTCGATTCCCTCCTGGCGCACCACGCGGAATCGAGTTGCGATGCGCCGTTAGCTCAATTGGCAGAGCAAGTGACTCTTAATCACTAGGTTGTAGGTTCGATTCCTACACGGCGCATGAGAAGGCTGGCAGCGCGGGTCGCGCGAGGCGACCGGATCGAAGAAAGAGGCTGAGAAAGTTGTTTCAAACTCTTGACTAACGATAGCGATGCTGGTTATGATTGAAGGCTGTCGCTGACAAGGCGACAAACAAGCTGATTGACAATTGAATTGGGAAGATGGATGTGCGAGGCGAACTCATTGAGCCGGTCCCGTTCAGGGGCACCGGGGAGAGTTCAAACTGAACATTCTGTGATTCGGACACGCTGTCTACGCGACAGCGTGGGCAGCGTATTCGAGAGAGCTATTTCGAACTCATTGGAGAGTTTGATCCTGGCTCAGGACGAACGCTGGCGGCGTGCTTAACACATGCAAGTCACGGGGGCCCGCAAGGGCAACCGGCGAACGGGTGCGTAACACGTGAGCAACCTGCCGCGCTCTGGGGGATAGCCGGCCCAACGGCCGGGTAATACCGCATATTCTCTTTGGTCGGCATCGACCGAAGAGGAAACCTCCGGGGGAGCGCGAGGGGCTCGCGGCCTATCAGCTAGTTGGTGAGGTCAAGGCTCACCAAGGCGACGACGGGTAGCTGGTCTGAGAGGATGGCCAGCCACATTGGGACTGAGATACGGCCCAGACTCCTACGGGAGGCAGCAGTGGGGAATCTTGCGCAATGGCCGAAAGGCTGACGCAGCGACGCCGCGT
>DATLTC010000052.1 GCA_035533755.1 Gemmatimonadaceae bacterium | reverse complement strand
GCCGATCGCGTGTTCGGCGGGACGATGAACCGCACGGGCGCGCTGCGCCTGTCGGCCACGGCGCTGGGCGCCGACAGCGCGCTGGCGCGGATCGTCCAACTGATGCGCGACGCGCAGGGCACGCGGGCGCCGATCCAGAATCTGGCCGACCGCGTGAGTTCGATCTTCGTGCCCACGGTGATCGGCATCTCGATCGTCACGTTCGGGCTGTGGATGCTGCTGCCGCAGCACGCGCAGAGCGGCACGCTGGTGGTGCACGCGCTCACAGCGGCGGTGGCGGTGTTGATCATCGCCTGTCCGTGCGCCATGGGGCTGGCGGTGCCCACGGCGATGATGGTGGCGTCGGGCAAGGGCGCCGAACTCGGCGTGCTGTTCAAGGGCGGCGACGCGCTGCAGCGCGCCAACGACATCGACGTCGTGGTGCTGGACAAGACGGGCACGGTCACCGAGGGACGGCCGACCGTCACCGACACGCTGCCGGTGGGCAACATGAAGTCGGCGGACGAGCTCCTGACCCTGGTGGCGAGCGCGGAGCGCGCGTCGGAGCATCCGCTGGCCGACGCGATCGTGCAGGCGGCCAAGTCGCGCGGGCTCACGCTGCACGAACCCGAAGGCTTCTCGGCGGTGGCGGGGCAGGGGCTGACGGCGGTGGTGAACGGCACGGCGCTGGCCATCGGCAACGCCGCGCTCATGGCGCAATACGCGATCGACGTGGCGCCGCTCGTGAACGACGCCGACCGCCTGGGCGCGGAGGGCAAGACGCCGGTGTACGTGGCGGCGGACGGAGTGCTGGCGGGGCTGTTCGCGGTGGCCGATCCGATCAAGGCCACCACGGTGGAGGCGGTGCAGGCGTTGCGCCAGATGGGCATCGAGGTGGTGCTGCTCACGGGCGACACGCCGCGCACGGCCCAGGCCATCGCGCGGCAAGCGGGCATCACGCGAGTGATCGCGGGCGTGCTGCCCGAGGGAAAGGTGGAGGCCATTCGCGGACTGCAGAAAGAGGGCCGCGTGGTGGCGATGGTGGGCGACGGCATCAACGATGCGCCGGCGCTGGCGCAGGCCGACGTGGGATTCGCCATCGGCACGGGCACCGACGTGGCGATCGAAGCGGGTGACGTCACGCTCATGCGCGGCGATCCGCGGAGCGTGGCGCAGGCCATCACGCTGTCGCGCCGCACGATGCGGACCATGAAGCAGAATCTGTTCTGGGCGTTCGTGTACAATCTGATCGGGATCCCGATCGCGGCGGGGGCGCTGTATCCGGCGTTCGGCATCCAGTTGAGCCCGGTGATCGCGAGCGGGGCGATGGCGATGAGTTCGGTGAGCGTGGTGAGCAACAGCCTGCGGTTGCGGAGGGTGAAGATCGCATGAGCGAGCACACGACGAGCGACGGCGAGCGGGCGGGCGCGGCCTGCGCGTGCGGCGCCGGCCATGCCGGCGGACGGCACGCGGCGGCGGTGGACCCCGACATCAAGGAGCGCAATCTGGTGCGGCTGCGGCGCATCGAGGGACAGGTGCGCGGCCTGCAGCGGATGGTGGACGAGGAGCGGTACTGCGCCGACGTGCTCACGCAGTTGTCGTCGGTGCAGGAAGCGCTGCGCGCGGTGGGGCGCGAGGTGATGCGCAACCATCTGCGGCATTGCGCGACGGACGCGATCGCGGAGGGTGGCGAACGGGCGGAGGCGATGTACGACGAGTTGATCGACTTGATGTACAGGGGTGTTCGCTGACAGGCGGTAGGACGGTAGGGGGGTAGGGGGGTAGGGGGGCCAGCGGTGACGGGGCGGGGCGTGCAGATGGAAGGCACGCCCCGCCCCGTTGTTACTGCGAACGTTGTCCCGTCCTTCCCCCCTACCCCCCTACCGTCCTACCGTCTCCTTGCGAGACGCCGGCTCCCCGCGCAGGTTCAGCACTCCCCGGCCCACCCCCGCAGTCACCCCTCGAGGAGCCGTTCCCGCATGCCGACCTTCCTCTCCCTCAGGGTGGGGGCGATCGTAGCGCTCGCCGCCACCCTCGCGCCTCCGCCCACCGCCGCCGCGCAGGCATCCACCCGCAGCGTGCCGGAGACGTACGCCATCACCAACGCCACGATCGTGCCCGGCACGGGCGCCACGATCGCGCAGGGCACGGTGGTGGTTCGCAACGGACTGATCGCCGCCGTGGGCGCCAACGTGAAGGCGCCGGCCGACGCGCGCATCGTGGACGGCACGGGCCTCACGGTCTATCCGGGGCTCATCGACGCCTTCGGCAGCCTGGGCATTCCGGCGGCGGCGCCGTCCAACGGCGGCCGCGGCGCCGCGAGCTTCGCCTCCGCGCCGCAACCGCAGCCGCAACCGAGCGCGGACCATCCGGTGGGCATCACCCCCGAAGCGCTGGCGGTGGATCTCATCAAGGTGGGCAACGCGGAATTCAACGGCCCGCGAAGCGCGGGCATCACCACGGCGCTGTCGGCGCCCATGGCGGGGTTCCTGAGCGGACGCGCGGCGCTGATCGACCTGTCGGACGAGAGCGTGGACGACGCGGTGCTCGAGTCGCCG
>DATLTC010000051.1 GCA_035533755.1 Gemmatimonadaceae bacterium | reverse complement strand
TAGTTGACCTTGAGCTGGAAGACGTTGATCGGGCGGTCCTGGAACAGGGCCGCCCGATCGCGTCCCAGATCGAAGCTGCCGTCCACGCTGGACCCCGAGCGCTGCTGCTGCCACACGAGATAGATCGTGGAGCCGGGCCGGTACTCCCACCGCAGCACCGCGTTGCCGCGCAGCGACGTGTATGAGAAGTCGGGGTTGGCAAAGCTGAACGCCGGCGCCGGGCCCGCGCCGTCCGGGTCCACGACGTACGTGGTCACGGCGCCGGTGCCGTCGCGCTGAGCGGCGATCGTGCCCACGTCGCGCCCGAAGACGCGCTGGGCGAGCGTGCGCGGCGCGCCGTATTCCGAGAACGCGTAGTAGTGGCCGCTGGCGAAGTAGGGCTGGAGGTACAGCTCCAGCGTGAGGTCCGGCGTGAACGTCATGTTCAGCCGCGTGTCGAGCGACAGCGACGTGGGATGGATGGTCGAGAGCACGTATCGCGCGCCGGCGAATGCCGAATCGGTGGGGTCGCTCGCGCGGGTGACGTACTGCAAGCCCTTGCCGTTCTGATACGTGGGGGTGAAATCCACGTTGGCATTGGGGCCCAGCTTGAAGGTCACGCTCGGCGTGACGTAGAAGCTGGTGTTGAGCGCGCCGACACCCGTGGCCCACTCGCCGTTCACGCCCCATACCACTTCCTGGCGGTTGTCGCTCGTGAGGCCGACGCCCAGGTCGTTGTAGCCCGGACGCTTCACCACCGGCCCGCCACGCAGCATGGTGGGGTCGTATACGGCCGGGTGGTGGATGCCGTATGAGCGGAGATTCCAGTAGTTGAGGAACTCCATGCCGAAGTATGCCTGCTGCTGCAGATCGGTGCGGTCGCCCTCGTAGTCGAACTGCTCCTGGCCGCCCACGATGGACACGATGTTGCGATACCAGGCGCCGGGCACGGTCCACTGCCGCGCCAGGTTGGCGCTCACCCAGTAGTAGTCGGCCCGCGAGAGGTACGAGATGTCGTTGACCTCGAACCCCGGGCTGCGCGCCGCCTGGCTGAACTCCCACAACCAGTTGCCCGCGTCCTTGGCCACGCGGGCGTAGGCGCCGTAGCCGCGTAGTTCGGTGGCCGTGGAGTCGAAGCGTGTGGTGAAGAGCCCGTCGCGCACGGCGCCGCGATCGGGGCGCTGGAAGTAGTGCGCGCTCGATTCCATGGTGCGGGCAATGGCGCTGGCCGATCCGCCCACGTCGGACAACGCGATCTGGGCCCGTACGTCGTACGTCTGGTCGTCCCAGTAGTGGTGCATGTCGAGGCCGGCCGACTGGGCGCGGTCGCGCAGGTAGGAGCGCAGCATGGGGTCGTCCAGGCGCCGCTCGGTGGACGTCACGATGCCGCCGACGATCGTGTTGCCGCCCTGGTAGTCGCGCTTGACGCGCCCCACGAAATAGTTGGTGAGCGGTTCCACGGGCTGCAACAGCGTCGGGCCGTTGAGCGCCGTGCGATAGCGCGCCGTCTCGCTGCCGGTGACGGCGTCGAGCAGGCCCACGGTGAAGCCGTTGGCGGTGCGCCCGGTGATCTTGGCCGCCCCCAGGATGCGCGTGGCATCGGGCACGTCGGAGAACAGCGAGGTGTTGGCCACCGAGTCGCCGAGTTGCGGCGCGCGGCCGATGCGCCGCGAGTAGAACAGGTCGAGGCTGCTGTTGTTGCTGCAGAACATGCAACTCGTGCCGCCGAAGCTGAACGCGCCGGCGCCGGCCACGAAGAACGGCCGCTTCTCGGGAAAGAAGGTCTCGAAGGCGGAGAGGTTCACGACGGCGGGATCGGCCTCGACCTGTCCGAAGTCGGGATTCACCGTGGCGTCGAGCGTCAGGTTGGAGGTGAGCAGATAGCGGAGGTCGGCGCCGACGCGCTCCGTGGTGGCGGCATTGGCGTGGAACGGATCGCCGGCGGCGGCGGCCGCGAACCGGTCGCCGGTGAGCACATACGGCAGTAGTTCCGCGGAGCGCGGCCGGTGGTCCACCCGGATGCCGGTGAGCGTGCCGTACTTGGCCGGGCCGCCGGTCTCGTTGGCGCGCGTGAAGGCCCACACGTCCCATTCGTTGAGGCGGTCCACGAACCGCTGGATCTGCAGGCCCCACGTCTGCAGCGAGTCGCGGGAGAAGCGGAGTTGCGAGTACGGAATGCGCAGTTCAGCGGTCCACCCGAGCGAATCCACGTGGGCCGCGCCTTCCCACACGGGATCCCAGGCGGGGTCGAGGTTGCTGCCGCCGATGGACAGCGCGTCGCCCTTCACGCCTTCGGGGTTGATGAGGAACACCGACTCGCCCAGGCGGTCGTGATAGGTGTCCAGGCGGAGCACGAGGACGTCGGACGTGACCGACGGCGCGCCGGTGCCGTTGTCGCCCTGGAGGGTGAGCAGCTGGTCGCGGCGGGCCAGGCGCTCGTGCACGCCGCGCGCGCCGAGGGTGTCGTACATGCGGGCGCCGATGTAGATGGCGTCGTCGTCGAAGAGAATGCGCAGTTCGGTGCGCTGCGTGGCCGCGGCGCCCTGCGTGGGCTGCGTCTGGTAGAAGCCGGTGATCGGCTTGGCCCTGGACCAGGCCGGTTCGTCCAGGCGGCCATCGATCGTGATCGCGCCCTGCCGGCGGGCGGCGAACGCGGTGCGCGCGATGTTCATCGCGGCCGGCGTGGGGGCCTGCGCGGTGAGACGGGTGGGGGAGAGCGCGGCGGCGGCCGCGGCGAGCGCGAGCGGAAGCGCCGAGCGCGAAACGCGGGGCGCGACGAGACGAAAGGACAAGGATGGTGGTGGCTGAAGGTGGTCCGCGTGGTGCACAGGGTGAGACGGCGCGACTCCGTGAATGGTTTGAACGGAGGGCGCCCGCGGATTGTTTCAGCACGGCTATGTCGCGATGGGCGGCGCGGTGTCGAGAGCATCGCGCACGCTCTGGGCGAGTGCGCCGACACGGAACGGTTTGGTGAGTCTCGGCGCGTTGGCGAGGGCGGGGTCGTCGACCGGGGCGCGGAATTCCGAATACCCGGACATGAACATTACGCGGATGCCGGGCCGCTGCCCGCGCAGTTGCGCGGCGAGCTCGTAGCCGCCCATGCGCGGCATGCGCAGGTCGGCGAGCAGCAGGTGGATCGGGCCGCGGTGCGCGAGCGCCACGCGCAGCGCCTCGTCGCCGTCCGCGGCGACGAGGACGTGATAGCCGAACGTCTCCAGCGCGCGGCGCGCGATCTCCCGTACCTGTGGCTCATCCTCGGCAAGGAGCACGGTCTCCGTGCCGGGCGCGCCGCGGCCGGCGACGGTGCGCGCGGGTTCGGCCCACGGCGCGGCGTCGTGCGCCGGCAGACACACGCGCACCATGGTGCCCGCGCCGAGGGCCGAGTCGATCTCGATGAAGCCGCCGAATTCGCGCACGATCCCGAAGCAGGTCGCGAGGCCGAGGCCGGTGCCCTTGCCCACTTCCTTGGTGGTGAAGAACGGCTCGAAGGCGCGCCGCTTGACCGCGTCCGACATGCCGGTGCCGGTGTCGGTGACGGTCAGCATCGCGTAGCGGCCGGCGGGCATGTCGCCGCGCGGCTCCGCCAGCTCGCAGCTGCCGGTGGCAATGGTGAGGCGTCCGCCGTCCGGCATGGCGTCGCGCGCGTTCACCGCCAGGTTGACGATCACCTGCTCGATCTGGTTGGGATCGGCGAGCACGATCGGGACGTCGTCGCCGGGGACGGTGAGCAGCTCGACGTCGGCGGCGAGCAGGCGGCGCAGAAGGCCGTCGAGGTCGGCGAGAGTGCGGCTGAGATCGAGCGGGTGCACGCTCGTCTTCTGGCGCCGGGCGAAGGTCAGCAGTTGGCGCGTGAGCGCCGCCGCCCGCTCGGCGGCGAACCGGATCTCGTCGAGATTGTCCTGCAGGTCGGCGCCGCTGCCGGCCATCTTGCTCAATTCCACGTAGCCGAGCACGGCGGTGAGGATGTTGTTGAGATCGTGGGCGAGGCCGCCGGCCAGGCGGCCGATGCTGTCCATCTTCTGCGTCTGGAGCATCTCCTCGCGCAGCTTGGCCTGCTCGGTGACGTCGAAAGCGAGTCCGATGGCGCCGTCGATGCTCCCGTCGTCGTCGTGGAGCGGCTCCACCCGCCATTCGAAGACGCGGCCGCGATACGACCCGTGGTGCTGGGTGGACTCGCCCTGGAACGCGCGGTCGTGCGCTTCCTCGAGGGCCGCGGTGACG
This sequence comes from Gemmatimonadaceae bacterium, assembly GCA_035533755.1. Lineage (NCBI taxonomy): Bacteria > Pseudomonadati > Gemmatimonadota > Gemmatimonadia > Gemmatimonadales > Gemmatimonadaceae > Gemmatimonadaceae bacterium. The sequence continues at coordinate 63,124 of DATLTC010000051.1, read as the reverse complement.
TTGGGATCGTCGATGATCTCGCCGAACGTCCGGCCCGTGAGCTCGCCCGGTCGCAGCCCGATCGTGGACAGCCCGGAGCCCACCGACGAGACGATGCGCTGCCGCAGGTCGGTGGACCAGACGACGGCGGGGAGCTGGCGCACCAGGAGGCCGAGCCGCTCCTGGTTGAGGCGCAGCTCATCGTTGGCCCGGGCGAGGGCGGCGGTGCGCTCGACCACGCGATGCTCGAGGTTGTCGCGCGCTTCGCGCAGCGCGTGCTCGGCGCGCTCGCGGATCTCCACCTGATGCTCGAGATCGGCCGTGCGCGCGGCCACCTGGGCCTCGAGCACCCGCGCGTGCTCGCGCAATGCACGGCCGCGCAGGAACACGACGCCGGCCGTGACGCCCAACGTCGCGACGCCGAGCAACACGAAGAACCACGGGGTCTGGCGGAACGGCGGGATGACGCGTAGCGACACCGTCGCGGGCACGGGGTTCCAGACGCCGCCGTCGTCCTGCGCCGAGAGCTGGAAGTCGTACGTGCCGCCGGGCAGGCTCGAATAGAACGCGCTGCGCCGCGTGCCGGCGTCCACCCATGCGGTGTCGAGGCCGAGCAGCCGATACCGGAAGCGGAGTTGGCGCGACGACCGGAACCGCAGCGACGTGAAGTCGATCTCGATCTGCCGCGTGCCGTGCGGCAGCGTGATCGGCCCGCCGAGCGGGAGCGCGCGGCCGTCGGCCAGCACCGACTCGACGCGCACCGGCGGCGGGGACGTCGGCGCCCGCAGCGCCCGCGGGTCCACCTCCACGAGCCCGTCGGCGCCGGGGAGCCAGAGGCGCCCGTCGGGCGACCGCCAGCCGGAGGAGGCGCCGGCGCTGTTGAATTCGGTGCTGAGCAGCCCGTCGGTCTTGTCGATGGTGCGCACGAAGATCGGTCCGGCGCGGCCGTCGGCGGCGTCGAGCAGCGCCCGCTTCTCGACGCGCTGCAGTCCGAACGACGAGGCGAGCCAGATGCCACCCTCCCCGTCGTCGAGCATCGTGAACGCATCGTTGAGCATCGACGCGCTGGCGTTCGCCAACGAGATGAGCCGGCCGTTGCGGAGCAGCCGCAGCCCGGCGCCCTGCGTGCTCAGCCAGAGCCGGCCGCTGTCGGGCAGCAGCGCGGTGATCGGCTGGCTGGTGAACGCGCCCGCCGCGCCTTCGAGGCTCACGCGGCCGTTGCGCAGACGATAGAGCGAATTGCCGGCCGCCCAGAGCGTTCCGTCGGTTGACTGCGCGAGGACGCGAATGGCGCGCGCGGCGGAGTCGCCCGGGAGCGCGATGGCGGCGAACCGGCCGCCGTCCAGACGATAGAGCCCCCCGGGGCCCCCGAAGTAGAGGCCGCCGTCGGCGGCCTGCAGGATGGCGACCACGTTGCCGGTGGGCGCGTTGGGGGCGTGGCTCCAGTCGTCCACGCGGCCGTCATGGAACCGCACCACCATGCCGGGGCGCACGCCGAGCCACACGCTGCCGTCGGCAACGGGCGCGATGACGCTGATGCGGCTGGTGGCGATGGCGGGATGGTCGCGCCACGTGGTGAAGGCGCGGCCGTCGAACCGCGTGAGTCCACCGGCGTTCGTAGTGAGCCAGATGTTGCCCGCGACGTCGCCTGCCACGCCCCACACCAACGGGTCGGGCAGTCCGTCGGTGCGCGTGTACGTGGTGACCGCGCGATCGTGAAAGCGATCGAGGCCGCCGCTCGTGGAGGCCCACACGTCGCCCTCGCGGTCGCGGAGGAGGTCGTTGACGCGGTCGTCGGTGAGTCCCTGGCGCTCGTCCAGCACCATGAAGTGCCCGTTGCGCCGCAGCGCGATGCCACCGCCCACCGTCCCCACCCAGAGTTCGTCGCCCGGACCGGTGAGCACGGAGAGCACATAGTTGGACGGCAGCCCGTCGGCCGTGGTGAAGATCCGGGCCTGGGGCGGCGCGCCCGGCGCCGTGGGCGGCGACAGTCGCACGAGCCCGGCCACGGTGGCCAGCCAGACGGCGCCGCTCGAATCGCGCACGATGCGGTTGATGCGGAACAGCGAGGGCGTGAGCTGTGGGATCGTGACGAGGGAATCGCCGGCGAGGCGAAACAGTCCATAGCTGCCCACGAGCAGACGCCCGTCCCAGTCGGCGCCCAGTGCGAGAGCAGGAATTCCGCGCTGGCCGACGCGCGTGCACCGCGAGCCGTCGATGCGACAGAGGCCGGCCTGGGTGCCGATCCACACCGTGCCGGCCGGGTCTTGGTAGATCGCGTTGACCTGATCGGTGGGCAGGCCCTGTGCCGTCGTCCATCGAGTGTAGGTGCCGTGGAAGAGGCGGAACACGCCGCCGCGCGCCGTGCCTGCCCAGAGCGCGCCGTCGCGGGACGTGGTGAGCGCGAGCACCCAGGGCGACGGCAGGGAATCCATGGCGGGTGGATCCATGCGCAGCGCCCGTTCGCCGTCGAAGCGCAGCAGCCCCTTGGTCGTGGCAAGCCAGAGATACCCGTCGGCGGACTGCACGGCCATTCCGATCTGCGCGCCGGGCAGGAGGTCGCGTTGCGCCCACGCTTCGTGCACCGGCGGCTGGTTTTCAGCCGACGGGACGGGCGAGTGACGGGACGCGGCCGATAGCTGCGCGTTGGCGCGGGCGGTGAAGCCGAGCGCCAGCGCAATGGTCCAGCGACGGATGGGCATCGTGGGCGGGGTCGGGGCGGGGCCCCGGCGGCGGGGAACGCGCAACGTCACATACGTTATCCGCTTGCCGGCGCGGGGACCAGGGTACGCCGGCGACACCCCCTCACTGCGCCAAGGAATCGCCGATTGCGCGGGACGGTGCTCCCGGGGCAAGCTACATTCATACATATAGAGGCCTACCGAGGGGGATTCGCGCATGACCGCCACCACCGCACCCACTGCCGGCCCGTCGAGCAGAGCCGGCGAACCGCACCTTGCCGCGCCCGACGTCAACCCGTCGTTCACGCGCGGCGTATTTCTGGGCGAGGTCCTCGAGGATCTCGTCTTTCCGTTTCCGGCGCTGAGCCCCGACGAGAAGGAGTCGCTGGACGCGATCCTCGGTTCGTTCCGGGCCTTCGCGGCCGACCACATCGACTCCGCCAAGTTCGACCACGACGCGCACTTTCCCGACGAGGTGCGGTTCGGGCTGCACGAGTTGGGGCTGATGGGGGTGAGCATTCCCGAGGCGTACGGCGGCTTCGGCGCCACGGCCAAGGTGTACACGCGGGTGTTCGGCGAGTTGGGCGGCACCGATCCGGCGCTCACCGTGTACTTCGGCGCGCACCAGTCCATCGGGTGCAAGGGGATCGTGCTGTTCGGCACCGAGGCGCAGAAGCAGCAGTACCTGCCCAAGTGCGCCACCGGCGAATACGTGGCGGGGTTCTGCCTCACCGAACCGGGATCGGGCTCCGACGCGCAGGCCATGAAGACCACGGCCGTGCCGAGCGCCGACGGCGCGCACTACGTGCTCAACGGCCAGAAGATCTGGATCTCGAACGCCGGCTACGCCGACATCTTCACCGTGTTCGCCAAGGTGCCGGTGGAGATCGACGGCAAGCCGAAGCAGCGGGTGACGGCGTTCATCGTGAACGCGCACGCCGAGGGGGTGCGGCTGGGCAAGCTCGAAGAGAAGATGGGGATCAAGGCCAGCGATACGCGGGCGGTGTTCTTCGAGAACGTGAAGGTCCCGATGGCCGACCGGCTGGGCGACGTGGGGCAGGGGTTCCACGTGGCGCTGGAGGTGCTGAATTCGGGACGGCTGGGGCTGGCGGCGGGCTCGGCGCGCGGCGCGCGGCGCATCATGCGCGAGGCGATCAAGTACGCCAACGAGCGGCAGCAGTTCGGCAAGTCGATCGGCTCGTTCGAGATGATCCAGAAGAAGATCGCGCTCAATGCCGCCGAGGTGTACGCGGCCGATTCGGGGGTGCAGCTGGCCAGCGGGATGATGGATCGCGGCGGGATCGACTTCTCGCTGGAGACGGCGGCGTGCAAGGTGTTCGCGAGCGAGCTGGCGTTCCGGGCGTCGAACGACGCAATGCAGATCGCGGGCGGCATCGGCTACTCCAAGGAGTTCCCGTACGAGCAGGCGGTGCGCGATTCGCGCATCAACCTGATCTTCGAGGGCACCAACGAGATCCTGCGGGCCCTGATCGCGCTGATGGGGCTGCAGCAGCCGGGCGAGCGGCTGAAGACGCTGGGCAAGGCGTTCAAGGACCCGATCCATTCGATCGGGGCGATCAGCCACTACCTGAGCGACCGCGCCAAGCGCCAGATCACCAAGCCCAGCTTCACCAAGGTGCATCCGGCGCTGGCCGGCGAAGCGGATCAGGTGGCCGAGCTGGTGCACAACTTCGCGCTCGGCGTGGAGGCGGCGATCATGAAGCACGGCAAGGCAATCCTCGACCGCCAGTTCCTGCAGGAGCGGATGGCCAACGCGGCCATCGACATCTTCCTGGCCACGGCGGTGCTGTCGCGGACCACGTGGGAGATCGAGCGCGCGGGCGGGCCCGACGCGGCCAGCGTGCAGCCGCACCTGGATCTGGCGCGCGTGTTCGTGCCGATGGCGTACCGGCGGGCGCGGCGCAACATCCGCGGCCTGCGGCACCACCAGGACGCGCGGGTGAGCGCGATCGCCAAGCACAGCCTGGAGACCGGGGAATTGGGGGTGGAGGCGGCCACGGACGAGTAGCGGTGATCCGGCGCCGGGCCCTTTCGGGGCCCGGCGCCGGATCATGAGTTATTTATTATGGTATGCGGTCTGGCCGGAACCGGCCGGCGGCCGTACATTGGCCGGTGAGCGCTCGACGGTGTTCTCCCCCCCAACCACCTCGCTCATGACTCGTCTGTGGCGGCGCCCCCTCGCGGGGCTGTTCGCGGCCCTGCTCGCTGCATCGTGTAGCGGAGGGGGCGGCTCGACCGACGGCAACGGCATGGTCACACCGCCGCCAACGCCGGTGCTCACCACCGTATCGGTGACGCTGTCGGCGGCGGCGGTGTTCGTGGGCTCCACCACCACCGCTTCGGCGGCGGGCGCGGATCAGAACGGCGCATCCATCGCCACCGGCACCGTGACCTGGTCGGTGGGCACGCCGAGCGTGGCCTCGGTGACGAGCGGCGGGCTGGTGACCGGGCTGGCCGCCGGCACCACGACCATCATCGCCACCGCGGGCGGCAGGCAGGGCCAGGCCACGCTCACCGTCAATCCCGTGCCGGTGGCGCGGGTGTCCGTGTCGCCGGCCTCGGCGACGCTCGTTGCCGGCGCCACGCAGCAGTTGACCGCGGCCACGCTCGACGCCAGCGGCAACGCGCTGTCCGGGCGCGTGGTGACCTGGACGTCGTCCGACGCCACCCGGGCCACGGTGAGCGCCGCGGGACTGGTGACCGCGGTCGCGGCCGGCACGACCACGATCACGGCCACGAGCGAGGCGCAGTCGGGGACGGCGGCCATCACCGTCACCGCCGCGGCGCCCGGCTCGGCGCCGACCATCGCGTCGATCGGGCCCGCCGTGATGACGCCGGGAGCGGCGGTCACGATCGCGGGCACCGGGTTCAGCGCCGCCGCGGCGGCGGATTCGGTGACGATCGACGGCGTGAGCGCGGCGGTGACGGCCGCCTCGACCGTGCAGCTCACGGTGACGGTGCCGTCGACGCTGCCGTGCACGCCCACGCACGCCGCGACCGTGCGGGTGACCGTGGGCGGACAGAGCGGAGCGGGAACGCAGACGCTGCGCGCGGGGACGCCCGAGACACTGGCCGTGGGCGGGTCGCTGGTGATCACGGCGGCCAGCGAGCTCGCGTGCCTGGAGCTGCCGGCGTCCAACGGCAGCTACGTGGTGAGTGTGTTCAACGACCTGCAGACGCCCACCTCGACAGCGGCGTTCCGTCTGGCGGGCGCGGCAAACGCGGCCGGGGCCGATCGTGCGGCGCCGGTGATGATCCGGCAGCGCATGCTGGCGCCGGCGGCAGCGCGCGCTCTCCCGGCCGATGCGGCGGGACCGTCCGAGAGCGCGGCGATGCACTATCGCGTACTCGAGGCCAGCCGGGCCGCGTACGCGATGCTGCGGGGGCACGCTCGCGTGGGGGCGCGCGCGGCGCGGGCCGCGGCGGGGCAGCCGGCGTTGGCCACCGTGCCGGTGGTGGGGGCCACGCGGGTCTTCCGCGTGAACCAATTCACCACGACCCTGAACTCCACCAGCACCTGCGCGTCGTACAAGGAGATCACGGCGCGGGTGGTGTACGTGGGAACCAAGAGCATCATGTGGGAGGACGTGGCGGCGCCGCTGGCGGGGACGATGGACTCCTACTTCACGCGCCTGGGCCAGGAATTCGACGCCACGATGTACCGGAGCGACTCCGCGTACTTCGGCGATCCGCTGATCACCGACCAGTACACCGATGCCGACCAGCATCTGGACATGGTGTTCACGCCGGCGGTGCCCACGGGGCTGGCCGGGTTCGTGATCTCGTGCGATCTGTTCGCGCGCGACTCCGTGAACAATCCGTCGAGCAACTTCGGCGAGTTCTTCTATGCCGTGGTGCCGACCGTGGCCGGCACGGGATTCACGGGCAACACCGCCGATTCGTGGCTGCGCACCATCCGGACGACCGTGGTGCACGAGGTCAAGCACATCGCGTCGTTCGGGGCCCGGCTCACCGATGGCGCCACCAGCTACGAGGAGTCGTGGCTGGAGGAGGGGATGGCGCGTGAGGCCGAGGAGGTGTGGCTGCGCAACAACATCTACCACGTGGCGTGGAAGGGCGACGCCGGCTATGCGGCCACGATGTACTGCGACGTGCGCCCCACCTTCCCGCAGTGTACCGGCGCGCCGTACGGCATCTACAAGCACTACATGACGCTGTATGCGGTGCTGCAGGCGCCGGGCGCGTCGTCGCTGTTCGGCCGCGTGGCCGACAACGACTTCAACTTCTACTCGCTCGCGTGGTCGTTCTCGCGCTGGGCGGACGACCGGTATGCCGCGTCCGACGCGGCGTTCCTGCGCGGGATCACGCAGGCCACCGCCACCACCGGCACGGCGAGCATCGCGGCGCTCACAGGGCAGTCGGTGGATCAGATGCTCGGGCACTGGGTGCTGTCGTTGTATCTGGACGGGCAGAGCGCGTTCGCGTCCAACGCCGACGTGCAATTCCCCACCTGGAACACGCGCGACGTGTACTCCGGAATGTCGGTGGACTTCCCCACGAACTTTCCGGTGAGCTTCCCGTTGTCGGCGCAGCCGCTGCCGGCGGGGACGTTCGCCGTGGACAACGCCGGCATTCACGGCGGCGCGTTCGCGATGTACCAACTCACGGCCAGCGCCACGGCGGGACAGACGCTCGCGCTCCTCGGCACGGGCGGAAGCGGGCCCGCCGCGTCGAGCCTGCGCATTGCCATCGCGAGGATCCAGTAATGCGCGGCATGATCGTGGGGCTGGCGTTGGCCGCGGCGGTCGGGTGTCATGCGCGCGGTCCGGGGAGCGCGGCGGTGCCGGCCGCCGTCGGGGCCGACACGCTGCGGGGCACGTTCGTGCTCGAGGGCAGCGACCCGGCGCCGGTAGCGGTGCTGCGCACCGCCGACGGCCGAGTGGAACTGGACAGCGTCCCCGGCGCCATGCGGGGTCTCGTGCAGTTGGACCTCTGGGTGCGCGGCGTGGCCGAGGCGGGCGGACGGTTCCGGGTGGAGGACTTCCTGGTGCGGGGCGCCGGCGGGGATCCGGCGTGGGACGGCACCGTGGAGCGCGCGGGGGCCGGGGTGGCGCTGCGGCTGCCGGACGGTGGGCTGCACGCGCTCAACGGCGTGCCGGCGGAGTTGGCGGGTCTCGTGGGCGCGCGGGTGTGGGTGACCGAGACGTCGGCGCGCACGGTGGCGTCGTACGGGGTGATCCGGTAAGCCGATCGCGGGGCGCCGTGCAACTTTCGCCGGAACGGGCGGTATCAGGAACCGTCATACCACTCCCTGAAACCGCGACCACCGCTCCGGCGGAGGAATGCCCACCATGCGTGCTCCCCTCACGATCGGCCATCGCGCGTCGCGCAGGCCGCCGCGCCCCGTTCGCCACCTTGGTCACGCGCTCGCCGCGACCCTGAGCGCGGTGACCGTGTCGGCGTGCGCATCGAGCGGCGCGCGGCTGCCCGACCAGAATCCGGCGCTCGTGGCCGCGGTGCACGCCGAGACGCGGATGGTCTCGGGTGAGACCACGTGGGTGTCGCGCGGACCGGGCTACGAGCTGGTGGGGTTCACCAAGCGCGACATCGCCGACGTGGACTCGGCCGTGGCGCGGCAGAGCCTCGTGTACTCGCAGCTGTTCGGCCAGGCGCCGCCCGAGGTGGCGGTCACCGTGCACCGGATCAGCTTCGGTCCCAAGGCGCCGGCGTATCAACCCGCGCCGCCGCTTCCGCCGGGCTCCGTGGAACCGGTGGTGGAGATCCCGATCATCGAGCCGTCGTCGCGCCCCGAGGGCAACGGCGGCCGCGGCTACGGCGGTGGGTTCGCGGTGCAGGGTGGCGCCAACGCTACCGAGCGCGTGATGCGCGCCTGGCTGTCGGCGCGGGCGTCGCAGCTGCTGGGGCATCCGTCGGTGCAGGGGGCCACCGGTCTGGTGGACGATCCGCGGGTGCCGAGCTGGGTGGAGACGCTCGTGCCGGCGCTGGCGGCCGACGAGAAGACCGTGGACGGGCTCTCGATGCGGATCTCGGCCAACGTGGACGCGCTGTTCCCGCTGCGGATGTTCTTTACGATGCCGCGTCCGCAGGCGGAGTACGCGCGAGGCGGCGAGAGCGGGGGCGCGGATCGCGGCGGCGCCGAGGGCCGCGGCGGCGAGGGGCGCGGTGGCGAGGGGCGCGGTGGCGAGGGCGGGGAAGGTGGCGACGGCGGCGGATTCGGCGGCGGGTTCGGGGGCATGGGCGGCGGCGGATATGGACGCGGCATGGGGGGCGGATACGGTGGCGGATACGGGCGCGGGGGCATGGGCCGCGGCGGGATGCCGCGCGGCGGCGGCGGGCGTCCCAACAACGCCGGCGAGTCGCAGGCGCTGCGCGGCGGCGCGATGTACTCGGCCGAAGCCACCGTGCTGGGCCGGTTCCTCATGACGCGCGAAGGCGCGCCGCTGATCGGGCAGATGGTGGACGCGCAGCTTCGCGGCAAGCCGGTGGACGACGTGCTCGAGGCGCAGGCGGCGGGTCCGCGGACGTTGGGCCAGCTCGACGACGATTGGCGGCAGTGGCTCGACTCGCGCGCCAAGGCCGGCAAGAGCAACTGAGCGGCGGGTTGCTAATGAAATCCTAGCGGGCGCCGCCGATTGACATGACCGCGGACACTTTTTTTACTGATGGGGTCCCATAAGTATTGCAACACGGCCCTTTATCAGAGTTATTCGATATCATGTCGCTCCTCTCGCTCGAGCGCGTGTCCAAGCGCTTCGACGGCCTGACGGCGGTGGACGGGGTGTCGTTCACGGTCGATCGCGGGCAGGTGGTGGGATTTCTCGGTCCCAACGGCGCCGGCAAGTCCACCACCATGCGGATGATCACGCAGATCTTCGAGCCCGACGGCGGGGAGATCCGATTCGACGGCGTGCCGCTGAGCCAGGCCGGTCGCGACGCCAAGCGCCGCATCGGATTCCTGCCCGAGAACAACCCGCTGTACGGCGAGATGCTCGTGACCGAGTATCTGGATTTCGTGGCGCGGTTGCGCGAACTGGCGGGCCAGGAGCGATCGCGCGCGATCGACGAAGCCGTGGCGTCCACCGGCATCGAGCCCGTGTTCCACCGGCCGATCGGCGAGCTGTCCAAGGGCTACAAGCAGCGCGTGGGGCTGGCGGCGGCCATCCTGCACCGGCCCGACCTGCTCATCCTGGACGAGCCCACCGAGGGGCTGGATCCCAATCAGCGCGTGGAGATCCGCCATCTGATCGCGCATCTGGGACGCGAACGCACGGTGATGCTGTCCACGCACGTGCTCCCCGAGGTGCAGCACACCTGCTCGCGGCTGCTGATCATCAATCAGGGGCGGCTGGTGGCCGACGGGTCGGTGGACGAGTTGGTGAGCCGGGCCACGGCGGGGGTGCGGGTGACGATCGAGGCGTCGGGCGCCGACGTGGGCCGCCGGGTGAGCGGGCTCTCCGGCGTGCGCGACGTGGAGGTGCAGGACGCGCCGCGCGGCCGCGTGCGGGTGAGCGTGTCGGCGTCGGGCGACACCGATCTGCGCCCGCACATCTTCGAGATGGCCAAGGCCGAAGGGTGGACGCTCTACGAGTTGCACCAGGAGACGGGCAGCCTCGAGGATCTGTTCCGGCAGCTGACGCACGGCGACGGGGCGGCGGCGCCGGCGGCGGAACGCGCGGAGGCGGCGGCATGATGGCGCGCATCTGGACGATCGCGCGCCGCGAGGTGAAGGCGCTGTTCGACCACCCCACGGGCTACGTGCTGCTGGTGGTGTTCGTGGCCGTCAACAACTTCCTGTACTTCCGCAACGCGTATCTGCTGGGCGTGGCCAGTCTGCGCTCGATGTTCGATCTGCTGCCGTGGATGTTCCTGTTCTTCGTGCCGGCGGTGGCCATGCGCACGTTGGCCGAGGACAACCGGAGCGGCGTGCTGGAGTTGGTGCTGGCGCAGCCGGTGACCGAGCTGGAGTTGCTGCTGGGCAAGTTCGCGGGGGCGGTACTGTTCCTGTGGATCGGGCTGGCGCTCACGCTGCCGGTTCCGGTGGGGCTGATGCTGGGCGCCCGGGTGCAGTGGGGGCCGATCGTGGCCCAGTACGCCGGCGCGGCGCTGTTGGCGATGGGGCTGGCCGGCGTGGGCGTGTGGGCGTCGAGCCTCACACGCAGCCAGATCACGGCGTTCATCCTCGCCGTGGCCGTGATGTTCGTGCTCACGCTGTTCGGGCTCGATCCGCTCATCGTCGGATTGCCGCCCACGCTGGGCGCGATCGCGGCGCGGGTGGGCGTGTTGTCGCACTTCCAGAACATCGGGCGCGGCGTGATCGATCTGCGCGACGCGGTCTACTTCTTCTCGCTGGCCGGCGTGTTCCTGGCGCTGGCGTACGGGGCGCTGCTGGGCCGTAAGCTGGCGCGGGCGGGCGAGACGCGGCGCCGCCTGCGGCTGGGCGTCGGCCTCGTGACGGCGATCGTGATCGTGGTGAACCTGCTCGGCAGCTACATCGACGGCCGCCTGGATCTCACGCCGGGGCACGAGTACACGCTGTCGTCCGGCACGCGGCAGATCGTGGGCCACCTGGACGACATCGTCACGATCAAGGAATTCGCGTCCGACGCACTGCCGGCGAGCATCTCGCTGCTCAAGCGCGACGTGGACGACCTGCTGAGCGACATCCGGTCGGCGGGGCACGGCAAGATTCGCGTGGTGGCGCAGGATCCGAGCCGCAACAAGAGCGCCGCCAACGACGCCCAGGCGCTGGGCATCGCGCCCGTGCAGTTCAACGTGGTGGGCAACGCCTCGCTGCAGGTGAAGCAGGGCTATCTGGGCCTGGCCATCCAGTACCAGGGCAAGACGGCCACGATTCCGTTCGTGAGCCGGACCAGCGACCTGGAGTACCGGCTGGCGGCGGCGATCCGTTCGCTGACCCGCGCCAACAAACCCGTGGTGGGGCTGGTCAATGCGTCGAGCGGCCCGGATGCGTCGCTCAACGACTTCCAGCACGAACTGTCCAAGTCGTACGACGTGCGTCCGTTCACCCTGGCCGACACGGCGCAACCGGCGGCGGACGTGAAGACGGTGATCCTCATCGGCGGCCCCGACTCGCTGCCCCCTGCGGCGCGCGCGCGGTATGCCGCGTTCCTGGCCCGCGGTGGCAGCGCGCTCGTGATGACCAGCGGCATGCTGCCGTCGCCGCAGATGCCGATGGCGATGCCGCAGCCGGTGGCGTGGAACGCGCTGTTGGCGCCGTTCGGCGTGTCGATTCCCGCCAACATGGTGTACGATCTCGCGTCCAACGAGATCATCCCGGTGCCGTCGTCGGTGGGGCAGGTGCTCACGCGGTATCCGTTCTTCGTGCACGCGCAGCCCGTGGGCCGGGCGGTGGCGGCGCAGGACGTGAGCGACATCATGCTCACCTGGGCGAGCAGCGTGGACACGACGGGCGCCAAGCAGGCGGCGGAGACGATCACGCCGCTGTTCGTGTCGAGCCGCGACGCGGGCATCGCGAGCGGCGCGACGTCCATCGATCCCTCGCGCACCTTCCCGCAGGACAGCCTGGGCACGCGGCTGCTCGCCGTGCAGGTGGTGCCCAGGGCCGAGGGCAAGGGGCCGGCGCCCGGCCGGCTGATCGTGGTGGGCAACACCGACTTCATCTCCGATCGCATCGAGCAGCACTCGCCGGAGAACCTCACGTTCGCGCTCAACGCCGTGGACTGGCTGTCGCAGGACGACGCGCTGATCTCCATCCGGTCCAAGGACCGCAGCCCGCCCACGCTGGCATTCACCAGCGCGGCCACGCGCAATGGCGTGAAGTACGCCAACGTGATCGGCGTGCCGGTGCTGATCATGGTGGCGGGCCTGATGGTGATGGAGCGCCGGCGGCGGAAGACGCGGGAACCCTATCGGCCGCTGGCCGCGGCGGCGGGAGAAGCGGCATGACCAACAAGCAACTGGTGCGCCTGGCAGGGCTGCTGGCGGTGGCGGTGATCGCGTGGGGCGTCCTGGCCTTTGCCAGGCACCATGGCGCCGACCGGCCGGCGGGGCTCGCGCTGGCCAAGATCGACACCGCGGCGGTGGACACGATCGCCCTCACCACGGCGCGCGATACGGCGACGCTGGCCCGCGCCGCGGACAAGACGTGGCGCGTGAACGGCCATCGGGCGGTGGCGGCGGACGTGCGGCAGTTGCTCGGCGCGCTGGCCGATACCACGACGTGGAGCGAACTCGCCGCCGAGAGCCGCGCGTCGCACGGCGCGATGGGAGTGAGCGCCGACAGCGGGCAGCGCGTGCGCGTCGCCGGCCAGGGCGGCACGCTGCTCGATCTGGTCAGCGGGCATCGGACCACCGACGGCACGGCGCTCTACGTGCGCCGGTCGGGCAAGGATCGGGTGTACGCGCTTCACGGATCGCTGGTCGAGGCGCTGTCGCACGGCCTGGACGATTGGCGCGACAAGACCGTCGCGTCGGTGGCGCCGGCGAGCGTGATGAAGATCGTGGTGTCGCGCGGCCGGGAGGCGTACACGCTGCTGCGCGCCGGCAAGGGGTGGAAGGTGGCCGGGGGCGCGGCGGCGGATTCGTCGGCCGTGGTGGCGCTGCTCAACCGGTACGATCCGCTCGTGGCATCGGGCTTCGCCACCGCGGCGCAGGCCGACTCGGCGAGCTTCGCGCGCCCCACGGCGCGCGTCCAACTGTTCGGCAAGGGCGCGACGCCGCTGCTCGACGTCACGGTCGATTCCACGAAGAGCGGCGTCTGGGCCCGCGCCGGCGGCAAGCCGTGGGTGTTCGACTTCGACGCCTGGTTGCTGGGCGACATGGCGCCGGCGAAGAAGACGATCGTGGCCGGCGTGAAGCGGCCGGTCTGACGGCGGTCAGTTGGCGGCGGGCGCGCGCCGCCGCGGTCATGCACGCCGGCCCCTGTCGGCGGCGGGGGTTGCGCCACATCTTTGCGCGGCCCTTCCCCCCGCCGAATTCCCCGCTTCGAGGTCCGCGCCATGTCCCCATCCCGCCGCACCTTTCTCAAACTGACCGCGGCCGCAGGCGGCGCGATCGGAATGGGCGCCCTCCCCGATCTCGGGTTCGCCGCCACGCCGACGCCCACCCCGCGCGCGACCGTGCCGCCCGTGGGCCGCGCGGCCACCCCGCTGAACATCCTGATCATCGGCGGCACGGGGTTCACCGGTCCCGAGCAGGTGAACTACGCGCTGGCCCGCGGGCACCAGGTGACGCTGTTCAACCGCAACAAGACGCGCCCCGACTTCTTCAAGGGCCGCGTCACGGAATTGATCGGCGATCTGAACGACGACACGCGCGCGCTCGAGGGCAAGGAGTTCGATGTCGTGATCGACAATCCCACGACATCGCCGATCTGGGTGCGGAACGTGGCCCGGTACATGATGGGCCACACCAAGCACTACATCTTCATCTCCACCCTCTCGGTGTATCCCGACAACAGCCATCCGGGCGCCGACGAATCCGACGGCCTCACGCCGCTACCGGCCGGCATCGATCCGTTCGCCGTGCCGGCGTCGCAGGCGCGCAACTACTACGGCGCGCTGAAGACGTATTGCGAGGGCCTGGTGCAGAAGGACTACGCCGGGATGTTCACGATCATCCGTCCGGGCCTGATCGTGGGACCGCTCGATCCGTCGGACCGCTTCACCTACTGGCCGGCGCGCATCGATCGCGGCGGCGAGGTGCTGGCGCCGGGCGTGCCCGAGGAGCCGGTGCAATTCATCGACGCCCGCGACCTCGCCGAATGGACCGTGCGCATGGCTGAGAATCGCACGCTCGGCATCTACAACGGCATGGGGCCGATCGCGCCGCTGACGATGGCCGAGATGCTGTACGGCATGAAGGCGGTGACCACGGCGGGCGCGCAGTTCACGTGGGTGCCGGCCGACTTCCTGCGCGAGCAGAAGATCTCGGCGTGGCGCGACATGCCGGTGTGGGTGCCGTGGCCCGGACGCGACGCCGGGTTCATGGCGCGCAACAACGCCCGGGCCATCGCCGCCGGCCTCACCTTCCGTCCGCTCGCGGTGACGGCCAAGGACACGCTCGACTGGAACCGCACGCGCCCCGCGGCGCAGCAGCAGGCGCTGGCCGACGGGAAGATCGCGGGCATCCCGGCGGCGCGTGAAGCCCAGGTGCTCGCCGCCTGGAAGGCCAAGCAGGCGGCGGGCCGGTGAGCGCGATGCGCGGAGCGGCGGGCGGCGCCGGCGACGCGCCGATCGGCGGGCGCGTCCATGCGTGGCTCGCCCACATGGTGGATGTGCGCCCGGACGAGGTGCGCCCGATGCTCATGGCGTTCGCGTACTTCTTCTTCGTCCTCAGCGGGTACTTCATTCTCCGGCCCATCCGCGACGCGGTGGCCGCGGCGTCGGGGGTGTCGCAGCTCCCGTGGCTGTTTGCCGGCACGCTCACCGCGATGCTCGTGTGCCAGCCGATGTTCTCGGCGCTGGTGGTGCGGTTCCCGGTGCGCCGGTTCATCCCCATCACGTATCACTTCTTCATTGCCAACCTGCTGGCGTTCTACGCGCTCATGCGCCTGGCGCCGGCCGACGGATCGCTAGCCAACGTGTGGACGGGACGCGCGTTCTTCATCTGGACCAGCGTGTTCAATCTGTTCGTGGTGTCGGTGTTCTGGTGCTTCATGGCCGACATCTACCGGAGCGGGCAAGGCAAGCGGCTGTTCGGATTCATCGGCGTGGGCGGCACGCTCGGGGCCATCGCCGGCTCGGGGGTGACGGCGCTGCTGGCGCGGCAGATCGGCGTGGTGAACCTGCTGCTCGTCTCGGCGGCGCTGCTCGAGCTGGCCGTGCTGATGGTGATCCTCTTTCCCGTGCGGCGCGACGGCGGGGCGACGGCGGTGGGCACCGAGCAGATCGACCGCGCGCCGATCGGCGGCAGCGTGTGGGCCGGCTTCACCAGCGTGATGAAGTCGCCCTATCTGGCCGGCATCGCGGTCTTCCTGATTCTCTACACCGTGGGGTCCACGTTCCTGTACTTCGAGCAGTCCGACATCGTGGGCCGGTTCTACCACGGGAGCGCGGCCCGCACGGCGGTGCTGGCGCAGATCGAGCTCGTGGGGCAGACGCTCACCGTGCTCATCCAGATGTTCTTCACCGGTCGCGTGATCCGGTGGATCGGGCTTACGGCCACGCTCGCGTTCCTGCCGGTGCTGACGATGCTCGGCTTCGGCGCGCTGGGCGTGATGCCCGTGTTCACCGCGCTGGCGCTGTTCATCGTGCTGCGGCGGGCGAGCAACTTCGCGCTCACCAATCCGGCCATGGAAGTGCTGTTCACCGTGGTGCCGCGCGAGGACAAGTACAAGGCCAAGAGCTTCATCGAGACGTTCGTGTATCGCGGCGGCGATCAGATCGCGGCGTGGACGTATGCCGGGCTGGCGGCGCTGGGCCTGGGTCTCACGGGCATCGCCTTCGCGGCGGTGCCGATGGCCGCCGTGTGGCTGATGCTCGGCTTGTGGCTGGGCCGCAAGCAGGCCGAGTTGGCAGGCGATGTCCCGCCGACGGTGCCGGTGTTTCCCCAACCTGAGGTGAGTTGACCCCTGCGAATGTCGCTCCGCGCCGTGGCCCTGTCGGCGCTCGCGCTCCTCACGCCCGCCCCGGCGGCCGCGCAGTAGCGCGGCGCTACGGACGCGCCGGATCGCTGGTGTACAGCGCCGGCAGCTCCTTCTTCAGGTTGGCCACCTTGGGGGCGTCGTTGATCGCGATGTACGCGTTGTCCGGATGCTTGCGCGCGAAGTCCTGGTGGTACGCTTCGGCAGGGTAGAACGCCGAGAAGGGCGTCACCTGCGTCACGATTGGCCGCGCGTACACGTGCGCCGCGTCGAGTTGCGCGATGTACGCGCGGGCAATCCGGTCCTGCTCGGCGCTCGTGGTGAAGAGCGCCGACCGGTACTGCGTGCCCTCGTCCGGTCCCTGGCGGTCGAGCTCGGTGGGGTCGTGGGCCACGGCAAAGAACACCTTGAGCAGCGTACCGTAGGTGATCCGCGACGGATCGAACACCACCTCCACCGATTCGGCGTGGCCGGTGGTCCCGCTGCTCACCTGATCGTAGTCGGGGTTCACCACGTGCCCGCCCGAGTAGCCCGACGTGGCGCGGAGCACGCCGTTCACGTGCTCGAACACCGCCTGGATGCCCCAGAAGCAACCGCCCGCGAACACGGCGGTCTCCTGGCCCTCGGCGTGGGCCAGCGGCGCGTCCACCGCCGGATCGGGAATGGTGACGGCGGCGCTGGCCGCGCTGCACGACAGGGCGCTGAACATGGGAATGGCCACTCCGATGAGGAGAAGTCCGCGGGACACGACGCGAGTCATGGAGCCTCACCGATGCGGCGGGGCGAGATGGCCCCGCGTCCGTGTTCTATCAATACACCGGACGCGGGAAGGTTCCCGTGGCCGCGGTCACCGCGGGTCGGGCACCTTGGGCACCGTGTACACCTGCTCGAGTTCCTGCAGGTACCGGGCGTGCAGCCCCCGGATCGTCTCGAACTCCTGCTTCACCGCGGCCCGGTACTCGGCGTGCGTGGCAAAGTCGTAGAGCAGCGCGCTCATCGCCTGCGCGTCCACCGTGAAGCCGTGGTGGCCGATCGGCGCCGTGGCGTCGGCCAGCATCTCGTAGGTGTGGTTGGGCGCCAACGATGTCTGCGAGGTGAACTGCGCGCCGGGAATGTCCATCGAGACGCTGCCCGTCTCCTCGAAGCCCTGCGGCTTGCCGGGCTCCGGCTGCACGTTGGTGGCGCCGTACTTCTTCATGTATGCGAACGCCAGCTCGTCGAGCGTGCCCACGCCGATGCCGTCGCGGAGCTTGCCGTAGTGATCGATCTTGACCTTGGTGCCGGTGGCGAGCGCCGCGGCACGCGCCGCGTTGTCCACCATCTCGGTCTCCTGTGCCAGATAGACCTCGTCGGGGTAGCGGATGTAGAAGTCCGCCGCCGCGCGGTCGGGCACCACGTTGGGCGCCGCGCCGCCTTCGGTGATCACTCCCTGGATGCGGGCCTCCGGGCGCAGGTTGCTCCGGATGCCGTCCACGTTGTCGAAGAAGTGGATCACCGCCGTGAGCGCATTGCGGCCGTTCCATGCCGTGAGCTGGTGCGCCGGCGCGCCGCTGAACGTGTACCTGGTGCCGTTGATGTTCATGCAGCAGGTGCCGAATCCGGCGGCCGGCCGGCTGGTGGTGCTGCTCGAATGGCTGCGCACGATGACATCCATGCCCGTGAACACCCCCGCGTCGTACATCACCGTCTTCGCCACCGGCGGCATCATCTCCTCGCCCGGGGTCCCGAACACGGTCACGCTGCCGGGCGTGTGCGTGCGCGTGAGGTATTCGGCGATCGCCACCGCGGCGGCGAGTCCGATCGGGCCCTGGGTGCTGTGCTGGTCGCCGTGGAAGGCGCCCTTGGTGCCGCGCAGGGCATCGTACTCGACGATCACGCCCAGATTGGGGGCGCCCGCGTTGTGCTTGTAGCGGGCCACGAACGCCGTGGGCAGGCCCGCCACCCCCATCGTGACGTCGAAATCGTGCCTCGTGAGCCAGTCGGTGAGGATCTTCACCGACCGCGTCTCGGTGAAGCCGATCTCGGGATGGCTGGTGATGTCGTCGCCCATCGCCAGCAGTTCCGTGTTCATCAACTCCGCGGCGCGCGCCACCACCTGGTCGCGCGCGGCGTCGGGGCCGGTGAGCCTGGCCGTCAACGCGGGAATGGCCAGCGAGTGCTCCAGCGAGTCGAGCGTGCGCACCACGTCGCGCGCGGCATCGCGCTCGGTGGGGGTTTCCTGGGCGGGGAGCAGGGCGGGGAGCGCCAGCAGTGCGGCGGCGAGGACAGCGCGAGCGTGGGACATCTGGAGTGGGGGCGGAGGGGAGAGAGGGACAGGCGGGGACACGACGCCTTACTGCCGCACGTACATGCTCACGTGGGTGGAGATCTGCACGCGGATCGTGTCGGTGCTTCCCGACACGGCGGCCAGATACAGCGCGCCGTTGGCGTCGCGGAGCGACATCGCGTTGTTCTGCATGCTCCACGTGCCGCTCGACGTGAGCTGCGTGGTGCCGCCGGCCGCGCTGTCCACCTCGGTGAACGAGTAGTTGGCGGAGGACTGGATGGTCAACGTGCCGCGGACGATGATCGAGGGGCCGTTCGGGTAAGGGAGCGGCGACTCGTTCACCGCGCGCAGGGCATATGAACCGGTGAGCGACAGAAAGCTCCCGGGGCTGGTGCTGTTGGAGCAGGCGGCGATCGCCGCCGCAGCGAGGGCGAACGCGCACAGTGCGCGAGCGATGGGGTCGCGAAGGATCATGGGGGGGTTCCCGGCGCGGCGTGGGCGCCGAGCGGGGACGGATGGGTCCGTGGCTCGGCATGGTCTCTACAATACCACGAACCCGCGCCGGCGCGAGGGGCGTCACACGCGTCGCCCCGACTCCCGATCGCGCCGCCGGCGCGCTTAATTGCGGGCATGGGAGAATTGCGCGCGTGAGCGGGCGGCGCGGACTCGGGTGGCTCGTGGTGCTGGGGGCGGCGGCGGTGGCTGCCGGCCTGTATCTGCTGCTGCGCCCCATGCTCGCGGCGCCGCCGCTGCCGGTGACGGTGGGATCCGCCGCCCCGGAATTCCGGGCGGCGACGCTGAGCGGCAGTCCGCGCACGCTCGCCCTGCGCGACTTCGCCGGCCATCCGCTGCTTCTCAACCTGTGGGCCACGTGGTGCCAGCCCTGCCGCGAGGAGATGCCGAGCTTCGAGCGGCTCTACCGCGACGACGGACCGCGCGGGTTGCGCATCGTGGCCGTGAGCGTGGACGACCCCGGCACCGACGACGCGATCCGCGCCTTCGTCCGCCAGTACGGGCTCACGTTCGACGTGCTGCACGGCGCCCGGTCCAGGATCATGGCGCAGTATCAGGTGCGCGGCGTGCCGGAGACGTTCCTCATCTCGGCGCAGGGCAGGATCGTGGGCACGCAGTACGGCCGGGATTGGTCCACGCCGGAGAGCCGCGCTCTGGTGGACTCGCTGCTCTTCTCCCCGGCGCGCTGACCGGGGTCCGCGTGGCGGCCGCTATGCCGACACGTGATAGTGCGCCATGCACTCGCGCTCGCGGCCCCGCACCACGCGGCGGCCCCTGAGCGGCCCCTTGGGGGCGGTGACGATCGTGCACTGGTGCTCGCCGTCCCGGCCGTCGTAGTACAGCACCAGCCAGTCGTGCGTGCGCGCGAGCTGGTGCGCCAGCGCGGTGTTGGAGAACAGCGCCGTGTAGTGCCGGTCGCCGCGGGTGGTGTGCAGCACGGGCAGCCACCGCTCCCCGGTGGGATTGTACCGCCGAGGCGCGATGCGCGGTAACGTGCCGGCCCGCG
This sequence comes from Gemmatimonadaceae bacterium, assembly GCA_035533755.1. NCBI lineage: Bacteria > Pseudomonadati > Gemmatimonadota > Gemmatimonadia > Gemmatimonadales > Gemmatimonadaceae > Gemmatimonadaceae bacterium. The sequence goes on along the minus strand of DATLTC010000051.1, from coordinate 43,112 downwards.
CCGATTCCCGGTATTCGCGATCCACGTCGAGCAGTTCGTCCACCGTGGGCACCGACTGCTCGGGCTCGGCCGCGCGCCGGCGCGACCGCAGTCGCGTGCCCAACGCGTCGCGGATGCCGGCCACGCGCTTGGGGCCGAAGCCCTTCACCTGCGCCAGGCGCCCATCGTGCGCCGCGATCTCGAGCCCTTCGAGCGTATCGAGGTCCAGTTCGTCGTGCAGGCGCTGCGCGAGGTTGGGGCCCACGCCGGGCACCGACGCGAGCAGCGCCAGCGGATCGCTCTCTCCGCGTAGCCGCTGGAGCGTGGTGAGCGTGCCCGTCTCCGCCAACTCGCGCGCCGCCCGCGCCAACGCCGGGCCTATGCCGGGAAGCTGCTCCAGCCCGTCCAGTCCCTCGGCCTCCAGGATCTCGGCCACCGGTTGCGGGGTGTGGCGAATGGTCGCCGCGCCGCCGCGCCACGCCTGCACCCGGTACTGGCTGGCGTTCTGTGCTTCGAGCAGCGACGCCACCTCCTCGAAGCGGTCCGCGATCCCGGCGTTGGACAGCGCGGCCACCGGCGCGGCAGGGGCGAACGTGGTCATGCGGCGCCCGCCGGTTCACGGGCGTCGCGCGATGCCGGCGCCGGCACGGGCGCGGCGGGCGGGGTGACGAGCGCCGGCAGTTGATCGCGCGTGAGCGTCTCGTGCTCCAGCAGCAGGTGCGCGCCCTCGTCCAATGGCTTGCGGTTGGCGGCCAGCACGGCCAGCGCGCGGCCGAGCCCGTCCTGCATCAGGCGGCGCACGCCCAACTCGATCTCGCGCGCGGTCTGATTGCTGTACGGCGGCGGCTCGATGGGCGCGTACGACGGCTGCGGCAGGAACGGACTGGACGACTGGCCGTACACCACGTGCCCCACGGTCTCGTCCATGCCGAACCGGGTGACCATCTCCCGCGCCAGGTCGGTGGCGCGCACCAGATCGTCGGCGGCGCCGGTGGACAACTCGCCGAACACGGTGAGTTCGGCGGCACGCCCGCCGAGCATCACCGTGAGCTTGCCTTCCAACTCGTCCTGCGTGGCGATGTAACGCTCTTCCGACGGGCGCTGGAGGGTGAATCCCAGGGCGCCGAGTCCGTGCGGAATGATCGAGACCTTCTGCACCGGGTCTGCGCCTGGCGTGGCGAGCGCCACCAGCGCGTGGCCCATCTCGTGGTACGCCGTGATCTCGCGCTCGCGGGGGCTCAGGACGCGGCTGCGTTTGGCCAGACCGGCGACGATGCGCTCCACGGCCGTGGAGAAATCGTCGAAGGACACGAGGTCGGCGCCGCGGCGCGTGGCGGCGAGCGCCGCTTCGTTCACGAGATTGGCCAGGTCGGCGCCGGTGAATCCCGGCGTCAGCGCCGCCACGTGGTCCAGGTCGAGGTCGGGCGCCATGGGCACCTTGCGCACGTGCACGCGGAGGATCTGCACGCGCCCCACGCGGTCCGGCCGGTCCACCAGCACCTGGCGGTCGAAGCGTCCGGCGCGGAGGAGCGCTGGATCGAGGGTCTCGGGACGGTTGGTGGCCGCCAGCAGCACCACGCCGCTCTTGGGATCGAACCCGTCCATCTCGGCCAGGAGCTGGTTGAGCGTCTGCTCCTTCTCGTCGTTGGCGCCGCTGATCACCGTGGCGCCGCGGGCCCGGCCCAGCGCGTCCACCTCGTCGATGAAGATGATGCACGGCGCTGTCTGGCGGGCCTGCGCGAACAGATCGCGCACGCGGGCGGCGCCCACGCCCACGAACAGCTCCACGAACTCCGACCCGTTGATCGAGAAGAAGGGCACGCCCGCCTCGCCCGCCACGGCGCGCGCGAGCAGCGTCTTGCCGGTGCCCGGCGGCCCCACGAGCAGCACGCCCTTGGGCAGGTGCGCGCCCAATCGGCTGAAGCCGGTGGGATCGCGCAGGAATGCCACCACCTCGAGCAGTTCCGCCTTGGCCTCGTCCACGCCCGCCACGTCGTCGAACGTGACCTTGGTGTCCTTCTCCGCATAGACGCGGGCCCGGCTCTTCCCCACGCCGAACACGCCCGTTGCCTGCTGCCCCAGCGCGCGCCGCGCGAAGAACCACCATACGCCCACGAACAGGAGCGCCGGGAGCACCCACAGCAGCAGCCCTTCGATCATCGTGCTGCGCGGCGCGCCCGAGAACGGCACGCCCTTGGACGCCAGACGGTCGGCGATGGCCGGTTCCACGCGCGTGGTGACGAACTGCGTTTCCCCATCCACGCCCGGCGGCTTGAGGGTGCCGGTGATGTACGTGTCGCCCACCTGCACGCTCTGGACGAGTCCCGAATCCAGCTTCTGCGAGAACACGCTGTACGGGATCTGCTTGAGCCCGAACGCGGGTCCGAAGATCTGCGGCAGCAGGAGCAGCGCGATGATCGTCACCCACACCAGCCACGCCTTCGGGCCGGCGCGCTTTCCGCCCGGCTGCTGGTGGTCCCCCGCGCCGCTCTCGTGCTGCGCTGCACTCATGGCCGCTCCTCGTGCCCCATGCGCAACGTGGCCCGATCGCGCGGAGCGGGGAATCAGGGGCCGGGGTACGCGGTGTCAGGCAACGGCCGACACGGCAGCGCCGCCGCCCCCGAACCCGGAGCGGCGGCGCGTAACCGGCAGACGTCCTCCCGCGGCGCTACCGCATGGCGCCGGCGGCGGCGTGCTCGCTGGACGGTGTGGCGTACCGATCGAACCAGCTGCGCAGATACAACTGCGTGCGCAGGAAGTTGGACGGCGTGCTCGACGTGCCGTGGTATTCGTTGTTCATGCGGATCATCGCCGTGGGCACGTGCTGCATCTTGAGCGCTCGGTAGAATTCCTCGATCTGCGGGATCGGCGTCCGCAGGTCGAGCACGCCGGTCATGAGGAGCGTGGGGGTGGTGATGTTGCCGGTGTACATGATCGGCGAGCGGCGCAGGTATTCCGACGGGTCCTCCCAGAACGGCTTGGCGAAGTTCTGATACCAGCCGGCGCCGTCGGTCTCGCCCACGAAGCTGATCCAGTCGATCACCGGGCACTGCGACACGGCGGCGGCGAATCGGTGCGTGTGGCCCACCGTCCACGCCGTGAGGACGCCGCCGCCCGAGCACCCGTACACGAATTCGTTCTTCGTGTCGATGTAGCCGCGGTTGACCACGGTGTCCACGCCCGCCATCAGGTCGTCGAAGTCCTTGTCGGGATAATCGTTGTCGATGAGGTTGGTGAACTGCTCGCCGTAGCCGGTGCTGCCGCGCGGATTGGTGAACAGCTGCACGTAGCCGTGGGCGGCGTGGTCCTGCCGCGCGAAGTTGAACGCCACGTTGTACATCGCCTGCGGGCCGCCGTGGATTTCGAGGATCAGCGGGTACTTCCTGCTCGGGTCGAAGCCCGGCGGCGTCACCACCCACCCCTGGATCCGCAACCCGCCCACCGACCTGTACCAGAATTCGTGCGTCTGCGCCAACTCCTTGCCCGCCAGGATCGACGCGTTCACGTCGGTGCGCTGCGCGAACGTCGACGTCGTGCCCGACGTGGGAATCGAGAACGTCACCACGTCGTTGGGCTTGACCGGCGTCGTGCGGATGCCCACCGCCAGCCCGGTGCGGCTCAGGTCGGTCACCGTGAGCACCTGCTCCCCCGTGGTCACCGGGCGCACCTGCGCCGCCGTGGACACGAAATACAGGTTCTTCGAGCCCTCGCTCTCGACGTTGGCGTAGACGCCGCTGCCGTCCCGGGCCCAGAGCAGGTCCGACACCGGCCGGTCGAGCGAACCCGAGAGCAGTCGCGGCGACGAGCCGTCGGCATTCATGATCCACACCCGGGCCGGCGACCACGCCGCATGGTACACGGAGTCGGCGTGGAGATACGCCACCCACCGCCCGTCCGGCGAGAACACCGGCGCGCTGTTGCCGCCCGAGGAGTGCGTGAGCTGGCGAACCGCGCCCGTGCGCACGTTGGCTTCGTAGATGTCGGAGTGGCGGAACGCATACTCGGCGTCGGGCGTGCGCAGCGACGAGAAGGCGATCCACTCGCCGTCGCCGGAGAACGCCGGCGCCGACGCGTTCCAGTCGCCGGTGGTCACCTGGCGCGCCTCACCGCCGTCGGCCGCGATCACGAAGATCTGACGGTAGTAGTCGTCGGTGAATCCGATGCGATCCGACCGGTAGTTGAGCCGCGTCACGATCTTCGGCGGTTCGATCCACTTGGCGCCCTTGGGTGGCGCCGGCATGTCGATGTGCCAGCCTTCCTTGTCTGGCACGTTCATGTTGAACGCCAGCGTCTTGCTGTCCGGCGACCAGGTGAGATCGGACGGGGCCGCGGTGAGGTGCGAGATCTGCGAGCCCGGTCCGGCCACGTCCACCCAGCGCACGAAGATCTGCGGGCCCGACGGCTCGCCGGCCGCCACGTACGCGATGCGCTGGCCGTCCGGCGACCACTGGGCGTCGGAGCCGTCGGCCAGAAACCGATCCCGCGTGCCGTCGGCATTCATGATCCAGAGCGACGTGCGCCACCGGTCGTTCATCTTGTCCACCCAGCGGCGCCCGTAGATGATCTGCGTGCCGTCGGGTGAGAGCCGCGGGCTCTGCACGTCCTGCCAGTCGAGGTACTGATCGAGTTGGATGCGGTTGGCCGGCGCCTGCTGCGCGGCGAGCGCCGGGGCGAGGGCCGCGAGCGCAAACGCCAGCGCCGCGAGGTGGCGGCGATGCGGCACGAGGCGGCGAGAAACGGCGCGGGGGGCGGGAGGGACGTGCATGAACGCTCCTGTCGTAGGCGGGGGTCCACAATCCTGCGACGCGCGGTGCCGTCGCGCTAGAGGCGCGGCGCGTGGGCGGTATTCCCTGACCGCGCGTGAGCGTAGCGCCGACTGACCCACCCGCTCCGGCGAGATACCCTGCAGTTGGGAACCAGACGCCCGCGCCGGTCCAGGCGCGGACCGAATCTCGATCCGGAGGAAGCGGGGATGCTCACCTATTCGCAACTGGCCGAGTTGGAGCAGACGGCGCACGATGCGCAGGTGCTCAACGTGTACGTCAATGCCGGCGAGTTGGATGCCGTGTCCCGCCGGTCGTGGCGGCGAACGCTGGCCAACGCGATCGTGGCCACCCGCAAATCGCTCGCCGATGCTCCGCACGCCGAACGCAACGCCTTCGAGCGGGCCGCCGAACTGCTGGACGATCGCGTCAAACAGTTGGCCGATGACATGGAGGGCGCCGCCGGATGGGTGGCGTTCGTGGCGCCGGATCGCGTGCTCCATGCGGGCCCGGTCAAGTCGCCGCCCCCGCCCCTGGTGGAGTGGCGAACGGGCATCGCCGCGGCGCCGTATCTGCGCCTGGATCGCGAAGACGGCGACGTGATCGTGGCGTTGGTGGACGCACGCTCGGCCGACGTGTACCGGTGGAGCGCCGGCGAGTTGGAGCGCGTGGACCGCCTGCGCTCCCATGCCCACCTGAGCCGCGCCGCGCACATGGGCGATACGCCCCAACAGGGTTTCCACTCGGGCACTCGCGGTACCGCGCTCACCGATGCGGCGCAGCGCGCCCTGGACGTGGGCCGCACCCGGATGGTGCATGATCTGGTCAACCGCCTCGAAGCGCTGGTCAAGCCCGACGGATGGATCGTGATCGCGGGCATACGCACGGTCACGAGCGACGTCCTCAAGCACCTCGGCAAGACGGCGGCCAAGCGGACGCTGTACCTGGCCGGCGTCAGCACCGATGCCTCCGAGGTGGATATCAGCCGCGCCGCCGTCGACGGCCGGGCCCGATTGCTGGCCGCCCATCAGATGGAAGCGGTGACCGAGCTGATCGATCGCTCGGTGAGCCGGCGGCGCGGCGTGCTCGGCCCCGAGAAGTCCCTCGACGCCCTGCGCACCGGCGCCGCCCGCGAGATCCTGATCTCGGAGGGATTCTTCGAGCAGCACGCGGCCGACGCCGAGTCCATCGCCCTCGAAGCGCTCGCCCATGGGGCCCGCGTCCAGGAGGTGGAGGGGCATGCGGCCCTGCGCTTGGACGGCGAGGCCGGCGGCGTGGGCGCCACGCTGCGGTTCGCCAGCCGCGGCGCGAAGGTGAAGGCGGAACTCGCGCCGCACGGGGAACCATCCTGACCTGGCTTGTGCTTGTACGGCAGTGGGCCGAAGGTTCACCAAGTGGAATTCACATCTCTGGCGGAGGCGGTGTACATGTCGCACAACGTCGGTGGGATTGATCGCGTGGTTCGCGTGCTGTTGGGATTGGGGCTGCTGTCGCTGGTGTTCGTGGGTCCCAAGACCATGTGGGGATTGATCGGGCTGGTGCCCCTGGCCACGGCCGGCATGTCGTTCTGCCCGCTGTACAGCATCTTCGGGTGGTCCACGTGCGCGGTGCCGCAGGACAAGGCGCGCGGCTGAGCGCTCAGGGATAGACGACGGCCGCACTCCCGGGCGATTCCGGGGGTGCGGCCGTTGGTCGTCTTGCGACGCTACCCGCGGGCCATCGCGTCGAGCATGCGCTCCAGCCGCTGGCGCACCTGGCTGGCAAGGGGCCCGATGTCCTTGTTGCCCGTCAGGCTGAGCGCCGCCACCGGATCCATGACCGAGACCACGGAGTGGCCGGGCGTGTCTGCTGCATATACCACCACGTTGCACGGCAACAGCAGCCCGATGTCCAGCTCGGCCGTGAGCGCCTGTTGCGCGAGCGGGGGATTGCATGCCCCCAGGATGACGTAGGGGCGGAACTCGGCGTCGAGCTTCTGCTTCAACGTCTTCTTCACGTCGATCTCCGTGAGCACGCCGAATCCTTCTTTGGCGAGCTCGGCCCGCGCGCGTTCCACCGCCGCGTCGTAGCCCAGGGGGACGGTGATCGACAATCCGTATGGTGTGGTCTGTTGAGCCATGGTCGCTCCGTTCGTGAATGGGTCGGGCGCGCTCGGCGCGCCGCACTCACACAACGTAGCCGATGGGCCGCCGCGACCGGGGTCGGGGGAGGCCTGAGACTTGGTCGCGCGATGTCCTACGGGGCGGCCGCGAGCGTCGGCGACTGGTCTAGCCCGGGACCTCCCCGCGCCGTACCTTTGCCCCACTCGCGGTGCCCCCGCGCGCCATCGCCGGCCCGACCGCCCTTCTCTCGCACTCCTCCGCCGCCACCATGGATCTGCGCGATCAGTTGCAGACAACGCTCGGCACGGCATACACCCTGGAGCGCGAGCTGGGCGGCGGCGGCATGTCGCGCGTGTTCGTGGCCCAGGAGAATTCGCTCGAGCGCCAGGTGGTGGTCAAGGTGCTGCCCCCGGAACTCACCGCGGGCGTGAACGTGGACCGGTTCAAGCGCGAGATCCTGCTCGCCGCCAAGCTGCAGCACCCGCACATCGTGCCCGTGCTGGCCGCGGGCGAGACCAACGGCCTCCCGTATTACACGATGCCGTTCGTCGAGGGACAGTCGCTGCGCGTGAAACTCGCCCGCGGCGCGCTGCCGATGACCGACGCCATCGGCATCCTGCGGGACGTGGCCAAGGCGCTGGCCTACGCGCATGAGCGGGGCATCGTCCACCGCGACATCAAACCCGAGAACGTGCTCCTCTCCGGCGGCTCGGCGGTGGTTACGGATTTCGGTATCGCCAAGGCCATCAGCGCGTCGCGCACCGTGGCGCCCAACGCCACCCTCACGCAGGTGGGCACTTCGCTGGGCACGCCGGCCTACATGGCGCCGGAACAGGCCGCGGCCGATCCGGCCACCGACCACCGGGCCGATCTCTACGCGTTCGGATGCATGGCCTACGAACTGCTGGCCGGCCGCCCGCCGTTCGTGGGCAAGTCGCCGCAGAAGCTGCTCGCCGCGCAGATGGGCGAGACGCCGCAACCGGTGGCCGAATTGCGGGCCGACGCGCCGGTCGAACTGGCCGACATGGTCATGCGCTGCCTGGCCAAGGACGCCGACCACCGCCCGCAGAGCGCCGCCGAGCTGGTGCGCGTGCTCGACACCGTCACGAGCGGCGGCGGGCACGCTGCCCTGCCGCCCATCCTGCTGGGTGGCCGGTTCGCGCTCTGGCGCGCCCTCGCCATCTACGCCGTGTCGTTCGTGGTCGTGGCGCTCGTGGCCAAGTCGGCCATCATCGTGATCGGGCTGCCCGACTGGGTATTCCCCGGGGCGGTGGCCGTCATGTCGTTGGGACTGCCGGTGATCCTGTTCACCGGCTACGTGCATCATGCCACGCGCCGGCTGATCACGATGACGCCCACGTACACGCCCGGTGGCACCGCCGCGCCGCAGGGCACGATGGCCACGATCGCCATGAAGGCCAGCCCCCACATGAGCTGGCGGCGTACGACGATCGGGGGCGCGTACGCCCTCGGGGGCTTCGTGCTGCTGATCGGCGTGTTCATGCTGCTGCGCGCGTTCGGTATCGGGCCGGCGGGCTCGCTGCTCGCCGCCGGCAAGCTCGACGCCAACCAGCCGCTGCTCGTGGCGGAGTTCAGTGCCAAGGGCGGGGCCGACAGCGCCCTGGGCGGCGTGGTGGCCGAGGCCGTGCGCACGGATCTCGCGCAGTCCAGCGCCATCACCGTCATGCCGGCCAGCATGATCCGCGACGCGTTGCAGCGCATGCAGCTGCCGCTCGACAGCCGCATCGACGCCAACCTGGCGCGCCAGATCGCCCAGCGCGACGGCGCCAAGGCCGTGATCACGGGCGACATCACGCCGCTCGGCACCGGCTTCATCGTCACGGCGCGCATCGTCGCGGCGCAGTCGGGCAATGAACTGGCCTCGTTCCAGGGCACCGCCAACAGTCCGTCGGAGTTGATTCCCACCGTGGGCCAGATCAGCCGCGACCTGCGCGGCAAGATCGGCGAGTCGCTCAAGGCCGTGCAGAATTCGCCGCCGCTCGAAGCGGTGACCACGAGTTCGCTCGAGGCGCTCAAGGCGTATACGGAAGGCGACCTCGCGTTCAGTCGACTCGATTACGCCAAGGCGAGCGAGTGGCTCAAACAGGCGGTGGCCCTCGATTCGACGTTCGCCATGGCATGGCGGCGGCTGGCTGTGGCGTACAAGGACGCCAACATGTCGCCGGTGCTCGTGGATTCGGCGCTGGCCAAGGCCTATCGATTCCGGGATCGCCTCACCGACCGCGAGCGGTACAGCACGGTGGCCAGCTATTACGAGATGGGGCCGGGGCGCGATCGCGGCAAAGCCGTCCAGGCATACCAGCAGGCCATGGCGCTGGGCGATTATGCGATTTCCCCCAACAACCTGGGAATCCTGTTCAATTCGCGGCGCCAGTTCGCGGCCGCGGAGTCGGTACTGGCCGTGGGCGTCGCGAAAGCGCCGTCGAACGGGGTGTCCAACTACACGAACCTGGCCGGCGCCCTCGTCAACGAGGGTAAGTACACGGCGGCCGATTCCGTCATGCGCGCCTACGAGAAGCAATTCGGACCGCAGGCCGAGATGGAATTCGAGCGGGCCTCGGTGCTCTACAACGAGGGCCACGCCGACTCGGCCCGGGCGATCCTCGAGCGGGCGGTGTCGGGGGCCAGCCCGGTCGATCACGCCACGATTCTCGCCAATCTCGCCAGCCTCGACGAGCGCGGCGGACAGCTCGCCGCATACATGCGCGAGTACGGAGCGTCGGTGGCCGTGCTCCGCGCCAACGGCGCGTTCGCCCCGGTGCTCCTGGATTCGGCGCAGTCGGCGATGTTCGACGCCTGGTTCCGCGGGCAGCCGGCGCGCGCGGTGCGCACGCTCGATGCGGCGATCGCCGCCACACCCCTGCGGTCCATTCCCGAAGAAATCCGGTCGACCGCGTACGCCCAGCTGTCCCAGATCTACTCCATGGCCGGCCGCCCCGACCGGGCGCGGGCGCTACTCGCGCAGATGCAATCCGAGATACGGGACACGAGCATCCTCCGCGCCAGCCAACCTGCGCGCCATTCCGCGCTCGGCTACATCGCGCTGGCCGAGAAGCACCCGCTCGACGCCGTCCGCGAGTTCCGCGCCGCCGATTCGCTTCCCGACGGGCCGGCCAGCGACTGCGCGAAGTGCGTGGCCGTCACGCTCGGCATGGCGTTCGACCAGGCCAACATGCCCGATTCGGCGATCGCAGAATTTCACCGCTATCTGGACACCCCGTACGAGTTCGCTACGGCCCCCGACGGCGACGACCTCGCCTTCGTGTACAAGAGCCTGGGCGAGCTATATGAGGCCCAGGGCAACCCCGGCGAAGCCGCCAATTACTATTCGAAGTTCGTGAACCTCTGGCAGCACGCCGATCCCGACCTCCAGCCGCAGGTGGCGGACGTGAAGCAACGGCTCACTCACCTGCGCGATACCGAGAAGCATCCGTAATCAGTGTCCACTCCAACTCGAGACCCGGAATGAAACACGCCCTCATGTATCACGGTGCCTTCGACACGAACTTCCCGCTGCTCAAGCCCGGCGCCACGGCGTTCCTCGGCACCGACGGCCAGTCGCACAGCCTCCCGCCGTGGCCCAAGGAGGTGGACGGCGTCCGGTTCGGCTACATGGAGAAGGAGGGCAAGAAGTTCTTCGTGGTGCGCGTCATGGACAGCAAGGCCGATCTCATTCTGCCGCATGAGGTGCGCATCGACCCCGACCGTCACATGGGCATGAACAAGCGCTTCGGCGCCGAGCCGACCGTCTTCGACGATCCGCCGGCGGCCGATCTCCTGGCCGATATCCTCAAGGCGAACCCCGATCTGCGGCTCCCGCTGGCCGACATCCGCGCCCGAACGCGCTGAGCAGCATCCGTCCGATCCTGAGCATCCGCTCGCTCGGGATCGGACGCCGCTACGGCCTGATCCGTTCTCGAAGCCGCGTCCACCGCGCCAGCAGTCCGTCGAGCTCGCGCGCGTACTCGCGGAGCACGCCCTCCTCGCCCTGCGTGGGCGGCGCGTCGGCCGCCACCACCGCGGTGGCGAGACTGGTGAGCACCCCGGCCACCGACGAGAAGCTGGGCGTTCCCGCATCGGCGAGCGCCGTGAGCGAGTCCACCTGCGCCGGCGTGAGGGCCGCCTTCCGCTCCTGGAGCATCCGCGTCACGGCGCGATGTGCTTCCACCGCGCGCGCGAGCGTGGAATCCACCGACTGGGCGAGCGCCAACTGGTGCTCCAACGCCGCCTGGCTCACGTGCACGCGCGGATCCATGCGCACCGTGAGCGGCTGCGTGTACGTCGTGCCGTTGGCGGAAAGTGTGACCGTATATCGCCCGGGCAGCGCCAACGGTCCGCGCGGTTCGAGCGGCGTGCCTTCGTGCCACACGCCGGCAATCGAGTAGTCATACGACAGCGCCTCGGGCCTCGGATACCGCAGGTCCCACACGAACCGGTGCATGCCCGCTCCGGCGGACATCGTGGGTTCGGGGCGCAGCCATCCATTCTCGAAGTACTGCGAGGACGGCAACTGCTCGGGCCGGTCGGCGCTCGAGAACTCGCGCACCACGCGGCCGGCGGCGTCGCGCACGGTGAGCGTCACCGGCCCGCCGGCCGCCGAGGCGAGCCAGTAGTCCAGCACCGCGCCGGTGGGCGGATTCTGCGCCACGGGCGTCCCGGGCGGCCAGGGGGTGTCGCGATTCTCATCGTTGCGGAGCCGCGTGGCCACGAGCGGCGCGAACAGATGCGCTGGCGCGGCCGCGGCGGCCGCCGCTTCGCGCAGCGGTTCCACGTCGTCCAGAATCCAGAGGCCGCGCCCCTGCGTGGCCGCGATCAGGTCGCCGTCGTGCACCAGCAGGTCGCGGTACCAGGTGGTGGGCAGGTTGAGCGACAGCGGCTGCCACTCGGCGCCGTCGTCGAACGACACGTACACGCCGCGGTTGGTGCCCGCGTACAGCAGCCCCCGCTTCACCGGGTCGGCGCGCACCACCATCACGAATTCGTCGGACGGAATGCCGCTGGTGATCGCGCGCCAACTGGTGCCGCCGTCCGTGGTCTCGAGGATCATCGGCGTGTCGCGATCCATGCGGTGCATGTCCACCGACGCGTAGGCCGTGCGCGCGTCGAACGGCGACGGCTCCACGTTGTCGATGCGCGCCCACGCGGGCACCGCGGCCGGCGTCACATCGCGCCAGTGCGCGCCGCCGTCGCGCGTCACGTGGATGAGCCCGTCGTCGGTGCCCACCCAGATCAGCCCCTGCGCGACCGGCGACGGGGCGATGGAGTAGATCACGCCGAAGCCGCATGCGCTGGCCTGGGCGAAGTCGGGCGTGCGGCACCCCGTGGCGCCCGCGCGCTTGGCGCTCAGGTCCGGACTCACCACCCGCCAGTGGTCGCCGTCGTCGGTGGACGCGAACAGCACCTGCGCCCCCAGATACATCGTGTGCGGGGGCAGGGGAGAGAACGCCAGCGGCGTGATCCAGGTATACCGGTACTTCACGTCGGGCGCATACGCGCCGTACGTGGACACCGGCCACGGCGAGACCTCCGCCGACTGCCGCGTGACCTCGTCGAACCGCGACACGTGGCCGCCGAGGCCGGTGCCGAACACCGTGTCCGGGGCGCCGGGCTTGGGTACCATGTAGTCGCGCTCGTCGCCGCCCACGGGGTGCCAGTCGCGCTCGTCCACCACGCCGTAGGGACCGCGGCTCCACAGTTCCGCCGAGCCGTTGTCCTGCTGCCCGCTGTAGACGCGATATGGGAAGCGGTCGTCCGCGGCCACATGATAGAACTGCCCCGTGGGCTGATTGTACCAGCTCGACCAGCTCGCGCCGCCGTTCACCGTGACCGCCGCGCCCTGGTCCGCCCCCGAGATCATGTGCGACGGATCACTGGGATCGATCCACAGGAAGTGGTAGTCGTCGCCGCCGGGCGCGCCCTTGAAGAAGCCGAACGTCTTGCCCCCGTCGGTGGACCGGCGAATGGACTGCCCCATCACGTATACGGTGTTGTGGTCGTTCGGCGCCACGGTGACCCGTCCGAAATAGCTGCTGGCCAGCGCGCCGCTGCCGTTCACCAGACGCCAGCTTTCGCCGGCGTCGTCGCTGCGATACAGCCCGCTCGCGTCCGCACCCGGCGCGGCGGTCGCCGGCCCATCCACGGCGACCGAGGCGTAGACGATGGATCCATCGCTGCCGCGGGCCACCGCCAGCCCGATGCGGCCCACGTTCGCCGACGGCAGCCCGTTGGTGAGGCGTGCCCAGTGCACGCCGCCGTCCACGCTCTTGTAGATGCCGGAACCCGGGCCGGACTGCGGCATGAAGTAGTCCATCCACGGATGCATGCGCATCTGCCACATGGCCGCGTACACCACGGCGGGGTGCTCCGGATCCCACGCCAGGTCCACGGCGCCGGTGGCGTCATCCACGTGCAGCACCTGCTGCCAACTCCTGCCGCCGTCGGTGGTGAGATACACACCACGTTCGGGGTTGGGGCCAAACATATGTCCCAGCGCCCCCACGAGCACACGATCTGGGTTGCGCGGATCCACGAGGATCCGGCCGATATGGTGCGTGGCGTCGAGTCCCAGGTGCCTCCACGTGGCGCCGCCGTCGTCCGAGCGGTACATGCCGTTGCCGGCGGCCGCGTCGTAGCGCGCCGCCACCTCACCGGTGCCCGCGTAGATGATCTTCGCGTCGGACGGTGCGATGGCCAGCGCGCCCACGCTCGACGCGCCCTCGTGCTGCAGCAGGCCGTGCCACGTGCGGCCCGCGTCGGTGGTCTTCCACACCCCGCCGCCCGCCGCGCCGAAGTAGAACGTGTTCGGCTGGCTCGGAATCCCCTCGGCCACGGTGGCCCAGCCGGCGCGGAACGGCCCCACGAACCGCCATCGCAACGCCTGATAGGCGGTTGCCGGAACCACCGGCGTGGGCACGTGCGCATGTTGCCGCGGGCCGCGCGGCGGCGATCCAAGGGCCAGCAGCAGTGAGGCGGCGGACGCGGCTCTGATCATGTCCAATCTCTCCGGTGGGCGGTGCGGGGGTGGCCCATGAACTGAACGCCGGAGCGGCAGCCCCGCAACCGCGCAACGCGGCAACCGCCGAATCCCGCCAATTTGGCCGCACTCTCCCGCGGAGGGGCCTGTTGGCAGTACCTTGAAACAGCGACTTCGCGCGCCCGCGTGGCGCAGCGTCGGAACCCGGAGTCTTTGTGGGGTAGAGACTCCCCAACGGTACCTGACTCGAGGACGCGACTGTGACGACCCCAACTGTTCCACCCGCCGACACGCCGGACAAGCCCAAGCTGCTCGTCATCGACGACGAAGTGCAGATCCGCCGCGCCGTGCGCAATGCGCTCCGCGACCTCACCGACCAGGTGGTGGAGGTGGCCACTGGACGCGAGGGCATCGACCAGGCGGCGGCATCCATGCCCGACCTGATCGTGCTCGACCTCGGCCTGCCCGACATGGCCGGCGCCGACGTGTGTCGCGAAGTCCGCCGCTGGGGCACGATGCCGATCGTCGTGCTGTCGGCCCGGCACGGCGAGGAGGAGAAGGTGAACCTGCTCAACCTCGGCGCCGACGACTACGTGACCAAGCCGTTCAGCACGCTCGAATTCTCGGCGCGCGTGCGGGCCCAGTTGCGGCGGTTCCAGTCGCTGTCCGTGCCGTCGCACACCGCCACGATCACCGTGGACGGCCTGAGCATCGATCTCGTGCGCCGCCGCGTGTCGCGCGGCGCCGGCGCCGGGGCCATCCACCTCACGCCCATCGAGTGGGAGATCCTGCGCACGCTGGCCACCGCGTCGGGCCGCACGCTCACCCACCAGCAGATCTTCGACGCCGTCTGGGGACGGGCGTTCGGCAATCCGCAGCAGTACCTGCGCGTGCACATCACCAATCTGCGGCGAAAGATCGAGATCGATCCCTCGCGTCCCCAGTTGATCATCACGGAGCCGGGTGTCGGGTACCGCTTCGAGTCGAACATCTAGCGCGCTCCGCGGCTCACCCGCACGCGGGTGGGTCATGTGGACGGTGCTCCTCGCGCTCGTCACGATCGCGATGAGCCGGTTCCGTCCCGACATCGACCAGGCGCACGTGGTGCTCACGTACCTCCTGGTCGTGCTCGGGGGGAGTCTGGCGGGCGGCCGGCGGTTCGGATTTCTCCTGGCGATCGCGAGCTTCGTGCTCATCAACTACTACTTCCAGGAACCGTTCGACACCGTCGCCGTCCACAAGCCGCTGGAGTTGGTGGAGCTGTTCGCCTTCCTCGCCACGTCCATGACGGCCACCCAACTCCTGTCGTACGCGCAGACGCAGGCGGCCGAGGCCGAGCAGCGCGCCGACGAGGTCACGCGCCTGTCGCACCTGGGCTCGGAAACCCTCAACGCCGGCACCGCCGAGCAGGCGCTGGCGGCCATCGCCCGCGTGATCCGCGACGAGTTGCGCGTCGATTCGTGTGCCATCGATCGCGTGATGGGCGACAGCGAAGTGGAGGTCGCGCACGCGGGCGCTTGGCCGGTGCGCGAATCGGCGCGGTCGCTCACGCTGCCGCTCACCGCGCACGGCGAAGCGGTGGGGATGCTGCGGCTGCACCATCCCACCGACATCCAGCTCAACGCCTCGCAGATCCAGTTTCTCGAGGCGCTCACGTACTACGCGGCGCTGGGCATCGAGCGCATGCGTCTGGAAGGCGAGGCGGCCCACGCCGAAGGCCTCCGCGAAGCGAACCGCCTGAAGGACATCCTACTCGCCACGGTGAGCCACGATCTGCGAACGCCCCTCACCACGATCAAGGCCCTGGCCCAGGATGCGGCCCTCCGCGGCGACGAGAACGCGGTGGTGATCGAGGAGCAGGCCGACCGGCTGTCGGGCCTCGTGAATGATCTGCTCGATCTGTCGCGCATCAAGGGCGGCACGTTCCGCACCACGCCCGAGCTGAATTCCGCCGAGGACGTGATCGGCGCGGTGGCGCGCCAGTTCGCCGGGGCGGCCCGCGGGCGCAAGCTCGTGACCACGGTGGACCTCACCCAGCCGGCGCTGTTCGGCATGTTCGACTTCGTGCACACGCTGCGCATCCTGGGCAATCTCGTGGAGAATGCGCTACGCTACGCGCCCAGCGATTCGACGGTCGACCTGACCGTCACCCGCGAGGGCGACACGCTCAGATTCTCGGTCTCGGATCGCGGCCCCGGCGTTCCCGCGAGCGAGGTGCACCAGATCTTCGAGCCGTTCTATCGGCCGCCCACGGCGGCCAACGACGGCGGCGCCGGTCTCGGACTCTCCATCGCCCAGCGGCTCGCGCACTCCCAAGGCGGGGCCGTGCAGTTCGCCCCGCGCCTGGGTGGTGGCAGCGTGTTCTCGCTGGTGCTGCCCGCGTACGACCCCGACTGAACCGGGGTCTGGTTCTCAGACGTCGTTCCCGCCCGTCGTATCCTCCAGCATCATCGGCGGACTCCCGTCCTCCAGACCCGAGGCGCGGACCCACGACCCCAGCAGGGCGGCGAGCTCCTTCTTCTGCGCGGCCGTGAACGCGCGCGCGCCGCGCAGGAGCTTCACCTGCACCGTGGTCGGCGCGTCCGCCAGCAACTCGCGCCCCTTCTCGGTGAGCGCCAGTTCCACGCGGCGCCGGTCCGCCGACGCGGTGTGCCGCGCCACGTAGCCGTGGTCCACCAGCCGCCGCACCACCACGGATACCGAGCTCTGGTGCGTGGCGGTCCGATCGGCCAGGTCGTTGAGCGAGTCGGCCGACCGCTCGCTCAGCTGCTGCAGCACGAACAGCTGCGCGCCGCTGATGCCCATCTTGGTTTCGATCATGCGGGATGACACGCGCAGCGCTCGCACGATCGAGCGGATGGCGTTCATCGCCGTGGTGGTGTGTTCGATTTCTTCTGTGGTCACGGGGGGAGTGGCAGAAGGGTGATCGCAAAGCCCTGGGCCGTCAGCGTACGCGCCGGGGGGGCGCGTCGCCAGCCTTCGGGCGCCAAACGTTGTCTACTATACGCGGTCCCATGTGCCCCTGTTGTTATGTTGGGGCCCATGCTGGCCCGCGTCTGGGGGCGGATCGCCTGGCAGACTGTCGCGGGCACCACGGAACCGCGCGGCCTGGACGCAATTCCGCGCTGTTAACCAGCAGAATCATGCGGTTAACGTCCGGCGGTCGGCCGGCGCAGCCGGCGGAACGGCCCGTTGCCTGCGCGCCGGTTAGGCTATAATTCTGGCCTCGCGCAGCGCGCACCCGACGCGCGCTCGGCCTGTTCCCTCGCGATTCCCGCCTTCCGCCCTCGCCCTGTGCCGCCATCCTCCGCTCACGCCGACGAGAGCCGCTTCCGCGGCGCGATCGCCGCGAGCCTCGACGCCTTCTTCCTGCTCGAGTCCGTGCGTGACGCCGGTGGGTCGGTGGTGGACTTCCGGCTGGTGGAGTTGAACCGCCGGGGCGAGGAGTTCCTGGGCAGACCTCGCGAGGCGGTGGTCGGCCGGCTGCTGTCGGACATCCTGCCCACGGCGCGCGCCGCCGGATTCATCGACCGGTGCGCGCAGGTGGTGGCCTCCGGGGAATCGTACGCCGAGGAAGTGCGCGTGCAGGAGCCCGCCATCCGCGCGGAATGGGTGCGCCATCAGGTGGTGCGCGTGGACGACGGCATCGTCATCACGTCGCGGGACATCTCCGACCGCCAGCACGTGGAGGAATCACTGCGGGCCAGCGAGGAGCGGTTCCGGCTGCTCGTGGAGAGCGCGACCGACGGCATCTATCGCATCGATCCGCGCGGCATCTTCACCTACGCCAATCCGGTCGCGTCGCGCGTGCTCGGCATGGGCGAGGGGAGCATCGTGGGGCGCTCGTACCTCGATTTCGTGCGTCCCGACTATCGCATGGAAGGGATCGATCTGTACACGGGGCAGATCCGGAACCGCGTCCCGGTCACCTACTGGGAGTTCCCGGCGCTTCGCGCCGACGGCCGCGACGTGTGGGTGGGCCAGAACGTGCAGGTCGAGGTGAAGGACGACCGCGTGGTGGCGCTGTTCGCGGTGGCGCGCGACATCACGGCGCAGCGCGCCGCCGAGGAAGCCCTGCGCGAGAGCGAGGAGCGGCACCGGTTCCTGGCCGACCACTCGATGGACATGCTGGCCCGTCTCACGCGTGCCGGGCGGTTCGTGTACGTGTCGCCGGTGTGCCGCGCGCTCCTCGGGTACGAGCCAGAACAGCTCGTGGGTCGGTTGTTCGAGGAGTTGTGCGATCCGGCCGACGTCCGGGCGGTGCGCGCCGCGCACGAGCGCCTGCTGCAGGATCACGGCGTGGACCTCACCACCTGCCGCATGCGGCGGTCCGACGGGCGGGAGGTGTGGTTCGAGACCACCCGCCAGACGATCGTGGACGAGGCCACCGGCGAGGTCACCGGATTCCTCACGGTGTCGCGCGACGTGACGGAACGCCGGCGGTTCGAGGAGGAGCTGCGCCACGTGCAGAAGATGGAAGCCGTGGGACAGCTCGCCGGCGGCGTGGCGCACGACTTCAACAATCTGCTCACCGCCATTCGCGGATTCAGCGACGTGCTCTTCCAGAGCATCCGCGCCGACGATCCGCGCCGTGGCGACGTGCTCGAGATCTGCAAAGCCACCGACCGCGCCGCGACCCTCACTCGCCAGCTGCTCGCCTTCAGCCGCCGGCAGTTGATGCGTCCCGAATCGCTCAGTCTCAACACGATCGTCACCGATCTCGCGCGCATTCTTCAGCGCCTGCTCGGCGACGGGGTGACGGTGTCCACGCGACTCGCGCCCGACCTGGCCACGGTGCGCGCCGATCCGGGCCAGATGGAGCAGGTGTTGCTGAACCTGGCGCTCAACGCGCGCGACGCGATGGGCGAGGCCGGCGGATCGCTCGCCATCGAGACGGCCAACGTGG
Organism: Gemmatimonadaceae bacterium; assembly: GCA_035533755.1. Lineage (NCBI taxonomy): Bacteria > Pseudomonadati > Gemmatimonadota > Gemmatimonadia > Gemmatimonadales > Gemmatimonadaceae > Gemmatimonadaceae bacterium. The sequence goes on along the minus strand of DATLTC010000051.1, from coordinate 24,368 downwards.
ACGTCGCGCCGGGGCCCGATGCGCGCCACGCCCCGGGGCGCTACGCGGTGCTGCGCGTGGTCGACACCGGGTGCGGCATGACGCCCGAGGTGCGCGAACGGCTATTCGAACCGTTCTTCACCACCAAGGAGCGCGGCAAGGGCACGGGCCTGGGGCTGTCGATGGTCTACGGCATCGTGACCCAGAGCGGTGGGTTCATCGTCGTGGACAGCGCGCCGGGCAAGGGCGCGACGTTTGCCATCCACCTGCCGACGGTGGACGCCCAGGTGGAGGCCGAGCGGCCGTCGGCGCCCCGCTCGCGCGTCGTGCCGCGCGGCGGTGGGACGATTCTCATCGCCGAGGACAGCGAGGGAGTGCTCGTGCTCGCCGAACGCATCCTGCGCAACGAGGGCTACGTGGTGCTCACGGCGCGCGACGGTGTTGAGGCGCTCGAGGTGTCGCGGCGCCACGAGGGGGAGATTGACCTGCTGCTCACCGATGTCATGATGCCGCGCATGAACGGCGGCGAGTTGGCCCGCGCGTTCGCCGCCGAGCGCCCCGCCGCCGTGATCGCGATCATGTCGGGCTACATGGACGAGGACGCGCTGCGCCGCACGCTCGACAACGCCAACACGCCCATCCTGCAGAAGCCGTTCAGCGCCGCCGCGCTGGTCGAGCGCGTGGGCGAGATCCTGCACCGCGAGCCCGCGGCCTGACGGCGCTCAGGGCGTGGGCGGCAGGAAGGCCGGATTCATGTTCGCCAGCCCCACGTCGTCCATCACCACCGTGCCCGACGGCGTGCGGTCGAACACCAGCCGGATGGCGCGCAGCCGCGCCGGTTCGAAGCCCGGTGCCGCCTTCATGAATGCGGTCATCGGCATCGGATAGGTCTGCAGCACGAGCTCGTACGGCTCGCGGAACGCCTCCGCCTCGCGGTCGGCGCGGCGCAGCACGTGGGTCTCGAGCGGACGCCGCACGGGCCCGAACGTGGACAGCGGCAGCCGCGCCACGTGGCCGTCGGCGTCCACCAGTTCCACGGTGAGGTCCATCGGCACCGAGTCGTCGTGCACGGCGGGGGGCTTGGCCCGATCGGCCTTGCGGGCGCGGCCGGCGCCCACCGCGCTGGAGTCGCGCGCCGGCGTGCGCGGCTTGGGCATCGCGCGCGTCGGCGCCAGGGAGAGCATCACCGACGACGTGTCGCCCACGTGGAGCGCCGCGACGAGCGAGTCGGACAGCGCGAGCGTGTACGACGCCGGTTTGCCGCGGGCCGCGGTGTCCGCGCCGGCGATGCGGTTGTTCCATCCCAGCCACACCGCGTTGGTGTTCTGCTCGTCGTTCTTGAATCGCAGGGGAAGCGGCGCTTCGTGCCAGGTGGCCAGGCTGTCGCCGCGGAGCGTCACCCCGGGCACCGATCCCGTGGTCACATCCACGTCCTCGTCGTAGTCGGCGAGCAGGTGGAAGCTGCTCTCCTGGAACCGGGTGATGTACATCGTCTTGGGCAGCCAGTGGCCGATCGTGCGCTGATCGCGGAACATGGGCAGGTACTCGGAACGGTGGTGCAGCGTGGCCTCCAGGAATCCGCCGATCACCACCTTGCCGAACTGCCGCTGCTCCGCGGGCGTGAGCAGCGCCCGCAGGTCGAGCCGGTTGCCGCTGCGCGGCCCGTTGTCGTGGTTGTTCCACACGGTGTTCCACTGGCCATGGTTGGCGCGGTACACGTACCACGCCGACTTGAACCAGGGTTGGCCGTCGGTGAACCTCAGCCGCTCGTACGGCCGCAGCCCCATGAATTCCGACACGTCCCCGTCGTGCGAGCCGTGGATCACCAGGAAGTTCACGTTCTCGATGGGCTCGAACTGCCCCGCGGGCTTGTATTGCCCGTCCACCGGCGCGATCGCCACCACGGCGCGGATGTTGAAATGGAAGTCGAACGTCACGTTGGCGTCGTCCGGGAAGCGCGCCAGCCGGTTGAACTGCACGGCGTGGCTCACCGCGCCGCCGCCGCGCGAGTGGCCCATGATGCCGATCTCGCTCCAGTCCACCTTGTGAAAGAACGGGTTGCCCGCGCTGTCGGTGAATGCCTTCCACGCCGCGAGGTGCTCGAGCATGATCCAGGCGCGCCCGGCGTTCTCGCCGCGCAGGCTGCCGTTGATGTAGTTCTCGTCGATCGACACGAGGATGAAGCCGCGCGACGCGAGCAGCTCGCCCAGATACTGGTAGCCCGGGTCCGAGTAGTCGGTGGGGTCGTGATTGCCGTGCGCGATCACCACCAGCGGAAAGGGGCCGGGGCCGTCGGGGTACCACACGCGGCCGTTCAACGGCGAATGCTTGATGTCGAATCCCCACGTGTCCTTGCGGTCCCGGGCCTGCTCGGGCGACATCTTCACGAACGGCGACGCGTCCACGGCCTTGGTCCGGAAGGCCACCGAGTCGCGGAATGCGGCGCGGCGTTTGTCGGTGCCGCTGCCGTAGGTCAGATACCGCACGCGGTACGGGCCGGGTTCCCCCGGATCGGGCGCCGTGATCGCCTGGTGCGCGAGCACGGTGGGCGAGTCGTCGGGGCTCAGCTTGAGCGACTGCGTGCATCCGCTCAGCGCGGCCGTGCCCAGAGCCGCGAGCGCGCCCACCCACGCCGCGCGACTCATCGAATGCGCACGCCGATGCGATGCGCGCCGGGCCGGTTGTCGCGCGTCTCGAACGCGTAGTCCAGCGAGAACCGGTCGGCGGAGATGCCGAACCCCGCCGTCCACGGGCCCTCGCCTTCGGCGGCGCGCCGTACGCCCGCGCGCGCGGCGATCGCGTAGCCCTCCAGCCAGCTGTACGACATCTCGCCGCCGGCGCCGGCCACGAACGAGCGCCCCCGGAGCACCGATGCCGTGGCCGCGCCCGAGAGGTCGAACGGCCCCGCCTCGTACCGGCCCGACGAGAATCCCAGATTCGCGCGCTCCGGCTGGCTCACGCGCCCGGTGACGGTGCGGAACGCCGGCCCGATGTTCTGCACGCTGAGCCCGGCCGTGCCGCGCCACAGGTCGCGCGCCAGCCCCAGGTCCAGCGCCGCGCGCGTGTCGCGCGCGGCGCCGATCTCCTGTTGCAGCAGCTTGGCCGCCGCTCCCACGCGCAGGCCGAACACCGACCGGGCGTAGCCGGCCGTGAGCAGCAGCCCCGACGCCGGAAGCAGCGACGACGTGCCCAGCGCGTCGGGGTTGGCGAACGGCGCCGCGTCGCTGGAGAAGGTGAGCGATTGCACGCCGATGCCCAGCCCGCCGCCGCCCACGCTCATCGCCGTGGACAGCGTGGCCAGCAGATTGGCGCCCGTGTAGAACTCGGCCGACGCGCTCGTGCCGCGCGCCACGGCCAGCTGCGCCGGGTTGTAGAAGATCACGTCGTCCTCGCGCCCGCCCGCGTCGGCATTGGCCATGGCCAGCGCGCGCGTGCCGCCGGGCAGTCGCGCGATGAGCGGGGCGAGCGGATATTCCTGCGCCCCGGCCGCGGCGGCGGTCGCCGCCAGCAGGGCAGAGATCAGCCAGCGATGGTGCATGGTGCCCCCGGATGTTGGCGCCCAAGTCGCGCCGGGCCGGTCCGGCCGTCAGCACCGCCCGTCTTGCGGCGGCGGCGCCGGCGTCGGGACCTGAAAACACTTGGCCGCCGGATGTTACCCGGGGTACCGGGTCCGCGGTAGACTGGCGCGTTTGCGCTCGCGCCCGGGGTCCGGTACAATCCGCACGCCCGCGTCGTGACGCCGGACCCCGCCCCCATGTCTCTTAGGATATGAGCACCAAGAAGATCTGCACCCAGTGTGGCACCGAGTTCGGGTCGGAGCAGAAGTTCTGCCCCAACGACGGGAGCCCGCTTCGCGTGGAATCCACCGACGACCGTCTCATCGGCCAGGTCATCGCCGACCGCTATCACATCACGGCCCTGATCGGCGAGGGCGGCATGGGCCGCGTGTATCTGGCCGAGCACGTCCGCATGGGACGCAAGAGCGCGCTCAAGGTGATGAGCCCCGCGCTCGCCACCACCGCCGACGCCATCACGCGCTTCAACCGCGAGGCGTCCAACGCCAGCCGCATCAACCACCCGAACGTGGCCGCCATCTATGATTTCGGCGAGACGCCCGACGGGTTGCTGTATCTGGCCATGGAATACGTCGAGGGCGAGACACTGCACGCCCTGATCAATCGTGGCGGTCCGCTGCCGGCGGCCCGCGCGGCGGCCATCACCAAGGGCGCGGCCGACGCGCTGCACGCCGCGCACCACCTGGGCATCATCCACCGCGACCTCAAGCCCGACAACATCATGCTCTCCCGCCAACTCGACGGGAGCGACTGGGTGAAGGTCGTGGACTTCGGCATCGCCAAGTCGATGGGCTCGCAGGGGCCCTCCGGCGGCCAGACGGTCACCACGGCCGGCGTCTCGCTGGGCACGCCGGAGTACATGAGTCCCGAACAGCTCGCGGGCGAGAGGCTCGACCACCGCACCGACATCTACTCGCTGGGGCTCGTGCTCTTCAATATGCTCACCGGCGCGCTGCCCTATCCCAGGCTCACCTCCAAGGAAACGCTGGTGCGGCGCCTCACGTCGCGGCCGGCCAGCCTCGCCGAGGTGCGCCCCGACATCGATTGGCCGGCGCCGCTGCAGGCGGTGCTCGATCGCGCGCTCGCTCCGGAACCCGAACACCGATACGCCAGCGTGGCCGACCTCGGGCGCGAAGTGATCGACGCCGCGGCGTCGGCGCCCGCGATCGATCCCGATCGCACCGTCCGGGTGTCCGCCCCCAGCCGGCCGGCCCTCGCCGCCACCGCGGTGAACCGGCCAAAGTCCGCGGCTGGTCCCGGCCGCACCCGCCCGCTTCCGCCTCCTGCCACGCCCAAGCGCGGGGCACGCGCGTGGGCCGCGGCCGGCGCGCTGCTGTTGGTCGCCGTCGCCGCCTTTGCCCTGGTGCACCGGAATCCCCGGCCCGCCGCGGCGTCCAGCGTGCCGGCGGACCGCGATTCCACGCGCGACACGACCGCGGCCGCTCCCGACACGACGGCCGCCGCCTCCGCGCCCGTGGCGCGTGATACCACCGCGCCGTCACCCGCACCCGTGCCGCTCCGCGCGGCAACGCACAAGGACGCCGCGCCGCCCTCGCAGCCGCCCGCCGCGCCCGCGCTGACCGACACGGCCGCCGCGCCCACGGCTGCCGCCGCTCCGGTTACCGTGCGCACGCGACATCCGTGGCTCCGCGCCAACGGTGATTCGGTGGCCACGCCGGACTCTTCCGGCCGCCAGGGAGTGAACGCGGCCGTGAACGAGATTCGCGGGCACTTCGAGCGCGCCGGACGGTTCGTGGCCGCGAACAAGCCGGGCCAGGCGGGCAACGAAATGCGCGACGCGCAGGGCGAGATCAAGATGCTGCGCGATCTGATGCCGGGCGCGAACATGCCGCCGGCAGTGGGTCAGGAGCTGCGCATGGCGGCGAGCCGGGCCGTCAGCGCCTGCTTCTCGGCGGCCGGCACGCAGGCCGGCGCGCTCCAGCGGTGCGCCAACCTGGAGCAGCGGTTTGCCCGGGGCGGGCGCGGCGGGCGCGGCGGCCGCAAGACGCCCCCGGGCGGCGGATGAGCGCCCGACCGCTCAGCGGAACAGCAGCCAGAGCACGACCGCCATCTCGATCGTCGCAGCGACGATCCCAAAGATGAGATACGGCTTGAGGCCGGACGGCTTCGGGCGCTCTGGCATCCCGAAAGATATATTGGCCACGTGATCTCGCTCTCCGTTCCACGCAAGGCCCTGCTCGGGTTCAGCGCGGCGCTTCTCATCCTCGCCATCATCGGGGCGGAATCGTACCGTGGACTCCGGGCGTCCACCGTCGCCTCGGCGCGCGTGCGGATGACCTACGACGCCATCCAGACGCTGGGCCAGGTCGAGGCCGACGTGCTCGACGCCGAGTCGGCGGTGCGGGGGCTGCTGCTCACCGGGCGGAGCGAGTTCCGCGGCCCGCACAAGGACGCCGCCCATCGCGTGGACGGCGATCTGTCGAGCCTCGCCCGCCTCGAGCCCGACGATCCTGCCCAGTCGGCCCGCGCGCGCATCCTCGCCGACTCGGTGCGCCACAAGATGGCGTTCACCGATCACGTGCTGGCGTTGTACGATGCCGGCCGCGCGTCCGCGGCCCGCGACACGGTCGCTTCGGGCGTGGGCGCAGCCATGTCGCGCTCCATCCGCCGGCAGATCGCCCGCATGACGCGCGCCGAGCGCGCCCTGCTCGACCAGCGCCTCGAGGACGAACGCGCCGAGCAGCAGATGGCGACGACGATCGTGCTGTTCGGCTTCCTGGTCGCCTGCGTGGTCGCCGCGCTCGCCGTGCTCACGATCGGCCGCGACGTGCGCGAACGCGAGCGGCTGGACGCCGAACGTGTCGCGGCGCTCGACCAGGCCCACGCCGCGAGCAGCGCCAAGAGCGAATTCCTGGCGCGCATGAGCCACGAGTTGCGTACGCCCCTCAATTCCGTGATCGGCTTCTCGAACGTGCTGCTCAAGCCCGGCGCCGGCGCGCTCGATGGCCAGTCGAGGTCGTACGTCGAGCGCATCCGCGCCAACGGCACGCACCTGCTCGATATCATCAACGACATCCTCGACCTGTCCAAGGTGGAATCGGGACGCATGGACGTGGTGCTCGAGAACGTCGACCCGCTGCGGCTGGTGCGCGAGACGGTCGCGCAGTTCGCCGGGCGCGGGCCCGAGACGCCGCCCATCGACATCGAGGCGCCGGCCGCCGTGGCGCCGCTGCGCACCGACCTCGACAAGCTGCGCCAGGTGCTGCTCAACCTCATCTCCAACGCCGCCAAGTTCGCGAGCGACGGACGTGTCGTGGTGCGCGTGGTGGCCGACGCGCCCACCGGCGCCCTGCTGCGCATCGACGTGATCGATACCGGCGTGGGGATCGCGCCCGACAGGCTGGAGCGGATCTTCCAGGCATTCGAGCAGGGCGACAGCTCCATCCAGCGCCGCTTCGGCGGCACCGGGCTCGGCCTCGCCATCGCCAGATCCATGGCCGAGCGGTTGGGCTACGGGCTGCGCGTGGTCAGCGAGCGAGACGTCGGCGCCACGTTCAGCATCGTGATCGACCCGCGGGCGCCGATCATCGAACGCTACGAGCCGCCCGGGCCCGGCCCGGCCGGCGCTCGACCCACCCCGTCGGCGGCTCGCCGCATCACGCCGGCCGCGGGCGCCGACCAGCCGCTCGTCCTCCTCATCGACGACAGCGAGGATTCGCGCCTCCTGCTCTCGCAGCTCCTCGAGGAATCGGGATGCCGCGTCCTCACCGCCGCCTCCGGTGAGGCGGGCATCTCCGCGGCGCTCGACCGCCGGCCCGATCTCGTCGTCCTCGATCTGCTCATGCCCGAGATGGACGGTTTCGAGACGCTGCAACGCCTCAAGGCGCACCCGTCCATCGCCCGGACCCCGGTGATCGTGGTCAGCGTGGTGGCGTCGGAATATCTCGGGCGCCTGGCCGGCGCCGCCGACGTACTCGACAAGCCGATCGCCCGCGACGCGCTCGGCGACGCCATCGAGCGCGCGCTCAACCTCAGCCCGGCCCGCGTGCTCATCGTGGAGGATTCCGAAGACACCCGGCACGTGCTCGAAGCGCACCTGGCCGGGTTCCCCGGACTCGAAGTGGCATCGGTGGCCACGGCGGTGGATGCGCTGGCCCGGCTCCAGAGCTTCCCCGCCGACCTGATCCTGCTCGACATCATGCTCCCCGGCATGGATGGGCTGGAGTTTCTCAAGCGCATCCGGCGCACCGAGCAGTTCCGCGACACGCCGGTGGTGGTGATCACCGCCAAGTCGCTCACCGACGAGGAGCACCGCGCCCTGCAGCGCGACACGATCACGGTGCTCGCCAAGGGCGCGGCGCTGGGCGCCGATCTGGCTCGTGTGCTCCGCGGCGCCCTGCGCCAGATCCGGTCGCGCGGTGCCTGACGCGCGCCGGAGCGTGGCCGCCGTCGCCTTGCTCGCCGCGGTCTGGGCGTGCGGCAGCAGCGACACCAGCGGGCTGCCCACGGTGCCCACGCTCGACGAACAGGGCGCCGCCGGATTCGCCTCGGTGAGCGCGGGGCTGGACCACACCTGCGCCCTCAGCACCGCCGGCGTGGCGTTCTGCTGGGGGAGCGACGCCCACGGGCAGTTGGGCCATCCCGCCACCGCGTTGTGCGACACCACCGCGTCCGGCGCCTGTTCGCTGGCCGCGGAGCCGGTGGCCACCACGCTTCGCTTCCGCTCGATCAGCGCCGGCGGCGAGCACACCTGCGCCGTGAGCACCGATTTCACCGCATACTGCTGGGGGAGCAACGCCGCCGGCGCGCTCGGCATGGCGGCCTCGCGCGCGGCGATTCCCGAGCCGGTGAGCGGCGGCCTGCGCTTCGCCTCCATCGCCGCGGGGTTCTCGCACACCTGCGCCGTGGCCACCGACGGCACCGCGTACTGCTGGGGCTCCAACGAGCGCGGCGAGTTGGGCACGGGCGACACTGTGGCGCGCGCCATGCCGGCGCCGGTGGCCACGGCGCTGCGATTCGTCGAGATCTCGACGGGGCAGGGCCGCACCTGCGCGCGGAGTGTGGCCAACGTCGTGTACTGCTGGGGGGCCATCTGGGAGTACCGGCAGGGCGGGCTCGAGTACACGCGCGCGCAGCCGCTGCCCCAACCCGTGCCTGCGGCGCCCTCGCTCACCGGCTTGAGCGTGGGGCCGCTCACCACCTGCGGCGTTTCGGGGACCACCGCCTACTGCTGGGAAGCGAATCCGTTCGGCGAGATGGGCAACGGCACCACCGACGGCGCCACCACGCCCACTGCGGTGGCCGGCGGATTGCAGTTCACGCAGCTGTCGGCGGGCATCATCCAGACGTGTGGCGTCACGACGGACGGCGCCGCGTACTGCTGGGGCAACGACAGCTTCGGCCAACTCGGCGTCTCGTCGGCCGCGCTCGGGGCGCGATGCGGCCTGCAGCGGCTGCCGTGCAGCCTGGTGCCCGTGCGGGTGCCGGGCTGGCGGCCGTTCAAGAGCATCAGCACGGGGCTCGGCAACCACGTGTGCGGCGTTACCCGCGACACCAACATCTACTGTTGGGGGCTGGCCCAATCGGGCCAGCTGGGGTACGGGCAAAGGATCGGCGCCACGTCGCAAGCCCTCAAGGTGGCTATCGCGTTGCCTTGAATGGTGTTATCCGTCAGTGACGTGGGTCACGGTAGCTTCCCCGTTGCGTGACCCATCCATGGACTGACAGATTGCACGAGGACCTACGGTAAGCACGAGCCGGCTGGCTGACTGTTCGGGCGGATCCGAAGCCGGATCCGCGCACGGAGAATTGATCTCGAATGCATTGGCTCGAAGGCGCGGTTGCGCGTGCAGGTCTGGCAGGAGCGTCCTCGCTCTCGATTCCCGGCGACGTCGGCAACATCGAGGCGTGGGACATCGCATCGCGCACGCTCGGCTTGGCCCCGCTCGACCTCGCCGGCCGCGTGGCCTCGCAGTTCGGGTTGCGCGTGGCCGAATTCGAGCGCACCGACCCTCGTGCGCTGGCGCTGCTGCCCGAGCGGCTCGCGCGCCGCTATCATGTCTTCCCGCTGCGCGAAGACGACCGCCACATCTACGTGGCCACGGCCGACCCCACCGACATCGAAGTCGAGCACGCCATCGGCTTCGCGTCGGGACGCCGTCCCGTGTTCGAGTTGGCGCCGCCCAACATCATCGAGGATGCGCTGCTCTCCGGCTACTCCGCCGATCGCATGGTGGAGAACCTGCTCACCACCGTGGACTCGCAGATCGCCGACGCGGTGCGGGTGGTGGACGACCTGGAGCCGGAAGCGGTGGATCTCACCGAGGTCGAGACCGGGCCGGTCGTCAAACTCACCAACCTGATCCTGCGCGACGCCGTGATGCACGGCGTGAGCGACGTGCACATCGAGCCCGGGCCCAAGGGCGGCACGGTGCGGTTCCGCATCGACGGCGTGATGCGGCAGCACATGCACCTGCCGATGGCGGCGCTCAACCGCGTCGTGTCGCGCATCAAGGTGCTCGGCCGCATGGACATCGCCAACCGCATCGTGGCGCAGGACGGACGCGCCAAGGTGGCGATCGAAGGCCGCAACTACGATCTGCGCATCTCCACAGTGCCCACGCGCGACGCCGAGAAGGCGGTGATCCGCGTGCTGCGCCCGGAGAACGCGCGTCGCCTGGAAGAGGTGGGGATCACGCCGCGCGAGTTGGCCCGCATGCGCCAGCTGCTCGCCTGCCGCGACGGCATCGTGATTGTCACCGGCCCAACGGGGTCGGGCAAGACCACCACGCTCTACTCGGCGATCAAGGAGATCGCCACCGGTCATGTGAACATCATGACGGTCGAGGATCCGATCGAGTACGAGCTGCCGGGCATCACGCAGATCCAGGTGGAGACCAAGCGCGGCGTGACCTTCGCCAGTTCGCTGCGGGCCATCCTGCGCCAGGATCCGGACGTCATCTTCGTGGGCGAGATCCGCGATCTGGAAACCGCCGAAGTGGCGGCGCAGGCGGCGCTCACGGGCCATCTCGTGCTGGCCACGCTGCACACCAACGACGCGATGAGCGCCGTCACCCGCCTCGCCGATCTCGGCCTCGACCGGCAGACCATCGCCACCTGTCTGCGCGGCTGTCTGGCGCAGCGCCTCGTGCGCCGCGTCTGCCCCGACTGCGCGCAGCCGCTGCTCGGCTCGCTCACCGAGGAGGAGGAGCGGTTGTCGGCGCAGTTCGGCGTGCTCCCGCTGTCGCGCGCCGCCGGGTGCAAGCGCTGCGGCAACACCGGCTATCGCGGGCGGCTCCCGCTGATCGAAGTGGCCATCGTCACGCCGAGCATCGCCGACCTGATCGCCACCGGCGCCACGGCGGCGCAGTTGCAGCACGCCGCGATCGCCGCCGGCATGGCGCCGCTCCGCGACGTGGCCGTGGCGCGCGTCCGGCGCGGCGAGACCACGCTGCAGGAGATCGAGCGCGTGCTGGGCGATCAGCTCGAAGACACCCCGGACCGCACCGGCCCGCCGGGCATCCTGATCGTCAATCCCGATCCCGCATGGCGCCGCATGGCGCGGGCCCTGCTCGAGGGGGGCGGCTTCCGCGTGACCGAAGCGATGGACGCCGAGACTGCGGCGCAGTTCATGCACGACGGGCTGCAGTTCTCGTTCGTGGTCACCGAGGCCTCGCTCCCCATGCTCGCCTCGCCGGTGCGGCAGGATCTGCTCACGGCCGGCAGCGGCGCGGGCGACCCGCCCATCGACGCGGTGGCCGACGCGCCGTTGGGCGGCCCCACCAATGGACACTCCGACGCGCCGGCGTCGCCCGGTGGCGCGGTGGACTGGACGCGGTTTGCCGGCGCCGTGCAGAACGCGGTGCGCCGCACCGTTCACTGACCGGCTCACGGCGCGCGCGGCGGCGCCGTACCTTCCGTGATGTCCGACGGTCTCACCCCACGGTTCGACCCCGACGCCATCACGCGACTGCGCCGCTTTGGCGGCGACCCGCTGCTCTTCCAGATGATCGATCTGCTCACGGCCGCCGCGCCCAAGCGGCTGGATGTGGTGCGTGACGCGTTGGCGAGCGGCGACGCCGAACCTGCGCGCTCGGCGTTCCACGCGCTCAAGTCCAGCGCCGGTCAGCTCGGCGCCGGCCACCTGCAGGCGCTGTGCGAGCAGGGCGAGCTGCTGGCCGCCCGCGGCGACCTGGCCGGCGTGAGCGCGCTGCTGCCGGAGCTCGATGCCGAGCACCACGCGGTGCGCGAGTGGCTGGCCGGCATCAGACAGGGAGACGAGTGATGACGCGGCTCGCGGTGGTGGAAGACAATCCGGACAACCGGCTGCTGCTCCAGGCCATTCTGGGCGGCCGGTTCGAGATCGCCGAGTATGACAACGGCGCCGACGCGCTGGCCGCGTTCGCCCGCGCGCGCCCGGATGTCGTGCTGCTCGACATCTCGCTGCCGGGCATGGATGGGATCGAGATCCTGTCGCGCATCCGCACCGACCCGCGGCTGGCCAGCCTGCCGGTGATCGCGCTCACCGCGCATGCCATGGCGGGCGACCGCGAGAAGTACCTCGTGGCCGGGTTCGACGACTACGTCACCAAGCCCATCGTGGACGAGACGGTGCTGCTGCGGGCGATCGCGAACCAACTGAAGTCCGCGTCCTAGTTCTCGCGGAGCGCCGCCATCGGCGTGGACGCGAACACCTCGCGGCTGGTGAGCAACCCGATCGCCATCGCCAGCACGGTCATCCCCAGGCTCACGACGAGCGCCGGCACGACGGCCGGCTTGAACGGCGCCTGGAAGATGAAGTGCATGAGCGCCCACGCGCCTCCCACCGAGAGGAGCACGCCGGCCAGGCTGCCCAGCGCGCCCAGCAGCGCGTACTCGGCCAGCATGATGCGGCCGATCTGCCGGCGCGTGGCGCCCAGCGTCTTGAACAGCACGCCCTCGCGCAGCCGCTCCCGCCGCGTGGCCGCGACGGCGCTGAACAGCACCGGCACGCCGAGCAGCAGGCTCACCAGCGCCATGAACCGGATGGCCGACGTCACGCGGTTGATCACGTCGCTCAGCGTGCGCTGCACCAGCGACAGGTCGAGACTCGATACGTTCGGGAACTTCTGCACCACGTCGCGCTGCATGAGGGCCACGTCGCGCGACGTGGCGCCGTAGGCCAGGAATACGAACTGCGTGGGCGCGTGCGCCAGCGCCTTGGGCTGGAAGACGACGAAGAAGTTGGGCTGGAAGCGCGCCCACGACACCTCGCGCAGGCTGGTGACCCGCGTGGCGACCTTCACGCCCTGCACGTCCCAGGTGATGGTGTCGCCCAGCAGCACGCCCAACTCGGTGGCCAGGCCGGCATCGAGCGAGACCTGCGACATCGTGTCCTTGGACGCGCCCCACCAGGCGCCGGCGAGGAGTTTCTCGCTCGCGTCCAGCGAGTCGCGATACGTGGAGCGGTATTCGCGGGTCAGCGCCCACCGCGGGCGGCGCGTCTGGTCGGCCCCGCCGCGCCCGGCCCCGGCCCCGCGCCCCGCGCCGCGTCCTGCCGCCGGCGGCGCCGCCAGGTTGTTTCCGGCCAGCAGTTGATCGGGCGTGCGGCCGTTGATCGCCGCGATGCGCATCTGGACGATCGGCATCCGCTGCACCACCTCGTGGTGGCCGGCGCGGATGATCGAATCCACGCCCGCCGCTTCGTCGCCCTGGACGTCGAAGAACACGACGTTGGCCCGCACCTGGTCGAGCCGCAGGTCGAGCTGGCCCAGGAGATTCTTCTGCGCCTGATACAGCGTGCTCACCAGGAACACGCCGAAGCCCAACGACAGAATCACCGACCGCGTCTGATTGCCCGGGCGGTACAGGCTGGCCATGCCGTGCCGGAGCACGAACGGCCACGACGGCCGCACCACGCGCCGCGTCACCGCCGCGAGCAGCGCCGCCACCACCCACAACACGCCCACGGCGAGCAGGATCGCCACGCTGAACCCGATGCCGTCGCGCAGCCGGTCGGCGCGCATCAGCGCCAGGGCGAACACGCTGGCCGCGATCGCGAACGATACCACGTACGTGGCGCTGTCGCGGCGCGACTGGCGCATGACCGTCTGATCGGAATCGCGCCGCAGCGCCTGCAGCGGCGACACGCCGCGGAGCGCCAGCAGCGGACGCAGCGCAAACACCAGCGCCACCCACACGCCGATCCCGAGCCCGAGCAGCAACGCCTGCGGAGCCAGGCGCATCGTCACGTCCACGGGCAGGAAATCCTTCACCACGTTGGGCATGGCGAACTGCAGGCCCACGCCGAGCGCCGTGCCCGCCGCGGCCCCCACCAGCCCCATCGCCGCCGCCTGCAGCACGTAGATCACCAGCACCTGCGCGCTCGTCGCGCCCAGGCAGCGCAGAATCGCCACCGTGTCGATCTTGCGCATCACGAACGCGTTCACGCCGCTCGCCACGCCGATCCCGCCCAGCAGCAGCGCCACCAACCCCACCACGCTCAGGAAGTTGCGCAGCTGCTGGATGTCGTACGTGAGGTTGTACTCGTTCTGCGCCACGGTGTGCACGCGCACCTTGTTGCGCGACAGCACCAGCGCCGTGCGTCCCTGGAACTGCTCGGTGGTCATGTTCAGCGGCAGCTTGACCAGCGCTTCGTAATCCGCGCGGCTGCCGAACACCAACAGCCCCGTGGCGGCCAGGAACCGGGCCGGGATGTAGATCCGCGGGCCGATCGCCGCCGTGACGGCGATCTCGCCGGGCACGCTGGTCAGCGTGCCGGTGATCAGGAACCTGCTGGTCCCCAGCGACAGCGTGTCGCCCACCTTGGCATTGAGCGCCACCAGCAGCGACGGATCCACGATCGCGTGGGGGCCGGCCTGCAGCTCCGACCAGGCCGCCTCGGGGTCGGTCTGGATCTGACCGTAGAACGGATAGTCGGGGGTCACGGCGCGCACCTGCGCCAGCCGCGTGCCGCCCGTGCGCGGCACCAACGCCATCGAGGCAAAGCTCGTCTGGCGCGCGATCCCCGTGCCGTGGCGGGCCAGCGAGTCGAACAGCGCTTCCACCGGCGCCGTGAATTTGGCGCCGCTGGTGAGCGACAGGTCGCCGCCCAGCAGGGCCCGCGATTGCTCGTGCACCGACCGCGTGACGTTGTCGGCGAACGAGTCGATGGCCACCAGCGCCGCCACGCCCAGCGTGATCGACGACATGTACAACAACAGCCGGCGGCGCGCCGTGCGGCTCTCGCGCCACGCCACCGCCGCCAGCCGCGTGAACGACGCGCTCACTCGACGCCCGCGCCCACCGGCGCCGTATCCTGCACCACCACGCCGTCGCTCAGGCGAATGATCCGGCTGGCCCGCGCCGCCAACGCCGCATCGTGCGTCACCAGCACGATGGTCGCCCCGGACTCGCGGTTCAACTGCTCCAGCAGCTCCACGATGCGCTGGCCGGTGTCGCTGTCCAGGTTGCCGGTGGGTTCGTCGGCGAACAGGATCCGCGGCTGGTTGGAGAACGCGCGCGCGATCGCCACCCGCTGCTGCTCGCCCCCGGACAGCTCGGTGGGAAAATGGTGCAGCCGGTCGCCCAGCCCCACGCGGGTGAGCAGTTCGCCGGCCCGCTCGGCCGCCCCGGAATCTCCCCGCAATTCGAGGGGTACCTGTACATTCTCGATGGCGGTGAGCGTCGGGATCAATTGAAAGCTCTGGAACACGAAGCCAACTTTCTCACCGCGCAGGCGGGCACGCCGGTCCTCGTCCATGGCGCCGAGGTCGGCGTCGTCCAGCAGGACGGTGCCGCGGGTGGGCGTGTCGAGGCCGGCGAGCAGGCCGAGCAGCGTCGTCTTGCCGCTGCCCGACGGGCCGACGATGGCCACGAAGGCGCCCTGCGGAATGGAGAACGACACGTCGCGCAGTACGGCGAGCGAACGCTCGCCGATGCGGTATTCCTTGGTGAGCTGGCGGGCAACGAGCATGCGATGGCGAGTGTTGGCGTGGGGTCTGGTGATGCTCTCGGCGTGCGGGACGGCCGAGCGAACGCGCCCCGCGCAATCGAAGGATAGCACGGGCACCACGGGGGCGGCGCGGGCCGCCGCCCCGGCGGCCGTGCCCCGGGCGCAGCCGCAGACCGTCCTGTTCGTGGGCACCAGCCTCACGGCCGGGCTGGGGCTCGACCCCGACAGCGCCTATCCGGCCCTCATCCAGCGCAAGATCGACGCCGCGGGGCTCCCCTTTCACGTGGTGAACGCCGGCGTGAGCGGCGAGACGTCGGCCGGCGCGTTGCAGCGCATGGAGTGGCTGCTGCGCGAGCCGTTCCGGGTCATGGTGCTCGAGACCGGCGCCAATGACGGGTTGCGCGGAACGCCGGCCAGCGAGACGCGCCGGAACATCCAGGCGATCATCGACTCCGTGCGCGCGGCGCGCCCCGATGTGCGCATCCTGCTGGTGCAGATGGAAGCCCCGCCCAACATGGGCCAGCGATACACGCGCGCGTTTCACGAGACGTATCCGCTGCTCGCCGCTCGCAACGGCGTCACGCTGCTGCCATTCCTGCTCGACGGCGTGGCCGGCCATCCGTCGCTCAATCAGGCCGACGGCATGCACCCCAACGACGTGGGCGAGAAGATGGTGGCGCGGAACGTATGGAAGGGGCTGGAGCCGGTGCTGAGGACGGTAGGACGGTAGGACGGTAGGAGGGTAGGACGGCAGGACGGGAGCTACCGCTCGCGCGTCCAGAGCACCAGCGCGCCGCAGTCGAACCCGCTCGACGAACTGAACTGCAGCGGCGTGGTCGCGGCGCCGGCGTAGAATTCCACGCCCGCGTACTGGTCCACGTTGAGCGCGTTGAAGTCGGGCGCCGGTTTGCCCTGGCCCACATCGTAGATGCGCACGCCGTCCAGATAGATCGATGCCCAGCAGCCGGTGGGGCTGTTGCTCTGATTGGGGAGGGCGTGCGGGAGCGGACGCAGCGTGGCCGACGACCCGCGCTCGGAGGCCAGGAACAGGCTGCCCGCATACGGCACGAGCAGCGCGCCGGGAATCCTGGCGCGGAGCAGCGTGCCCAGGCGGTAGTTCCGCGCCACGCGTTGCCCGAGCGGCAGCAGCGTCACGTCGGCGCCGGCCGGTGGCGCGGCCGAGGAGTCGGCCGTCACGATGCCGTCCAAGGTCGCCGTGGTGTCGGGCGGAGGCGCGCGCACCCGCCAGTCGAACGCCTGCGCGTCGGCGTCGGCGATCGTGAGCGACGTATCCGGGGCCAGCCGCATCGACCCGCGCCACGCGCCGAACGTGAGCAGACGGTCGCGCGGCACGCAGAGCTGGAAGCGGCCGTCGCGATCGGGCGCCAGCGAGCGGACGGCGTGGGTCACCGAGACGGGGCCGCCCTCGGGGCGCACCTGAAAATTCTGGAGCCAGGTGCCGTGCACTTCGAGGCGCGAGATCGGCGCGCCCTGCGCGTCCGTCACGCGGCCCAGTAGCACGGCGGTGGTGGCGAGCAGCGAGTCGTCCGGGCACAGGCGCGCGAAATAGGCGGCGCGCGACGACAGGTGCAGCGTCACGCCGCGCACCGTGTCGCGCGCCACGTCCACCGTGCGCGATACGGTCTGCGCATCCACGTACGGCTCGAGCGTGGCGTCCACCGCCTGGAGCGTGTACCGGCCCGGAAGCACGCCCAGCAGGGCAAAGCGGCCCGTGGAGTCGGTGCGCACCGTATCCGCCGTGCCGGCGAGCAGCACCTGCACCTGGTCCAGCGGCTGTCCCGTGCCCGGCGCCAGCACGCGGCCGGTCACGGCGCCCAGCGCCGACTCGGCGTGCGAGCCGTCGGGCCAAGCCGCGGCCGTCACTTCGCCGCCAACGTACCGGATCCCCGCCACCTTCAGCTCGCGCCGGTCGCGGCCCATGGGAGCACCGATGCGCGAGAGGGCGGACGGCATGTCGGGACCGAACGAGTTCGTGGCTTCCACCTCGGGCAGCCGCATGGTCCACCGTTCGATGTAGACCAGTCCGTTGGGCATGGTGCGGAAGGTGAGGCTGCCGCCGGCGCGCGCGTTCTCGAACGCCGGCTCGAGGCCGGTGAACCGGAACTCCAGCGTTTCGAGCGCCGGCACGTCGCGCCGGATCCAGAGGGTGCCCCGCACGTCCACGATTCCGTCGCGATCGCGCGCCGGCCGGAAGGCGAGGCCCACCTGTCCCGGGTGATCGGCGTCCTCGGCCACCGTGAAGCAGTGGGTGGCCGCGAAGCTCTCGTCCAGCAGGATGTCGGCGTCTGGGGCGTGGAAGGTGCGTCCCGACTCATCCTCCTGCATGTAGCCGTGGGCGGCGAAATCCGTGGCCCTGGCCGCCGCCACGAAGGGGCGGCCCGTGGTGCCCGACTGGAGGTGGAGGGTCTGCCGGCGCACGAGCCGGGAGTCGGGCGCCTGGTCCGTGGTGAAGAGCAGCACGTTCATCCGGCCGGGCTTGGTCTCGCGCGCCACGACGGCGGCGAGCAGGCCGGCGCGGGCCTGTTCCCAGAGCGAGAGCGCCGATCCGCGGTCGGTGGAGCCGCCGCACACCGCCCGATCGGACACGTGCACGCTGGCGAGGAGCGCGGGGAGGCGCGCCATGGCGATGGTGACCGGCTGCTGGCGGTCGGCCGGGAGTGGCACGTCGCGCGGCGAGAACCCGATGCGGAGCACGCGGAGGGAGGCGGCGGCGGGCGAGGCGGCGAGGCGGAAGCGGCCGTCCTCGCCGGCAATGGTCCGGCCGGCGGTGGATCCCGTGGAGTCGATCACCGAGACCACGGCGCCGGCCACGCCCACGCCGCTGATGCTGTCGCGCACCACGCCCCGCAGCTGCTGGGCGGCGAGGGGCGGGGCCGCGAGGAGGAGCAGGGGCAGCAGGGGCAGCAGGGGGGCGACCCGCCATCTATTCAGGGGCATCGCGGCCTCACGCTCCGGGGACTGGTCATGGATGATCGCACCCGTGGCGCGAATGTCGATTAACGGCGGATTAAGCCTGGATTAACACCGCCGGCGGGGGTTGGGCGGGGCCATCAGTTGACCCGGGGTGTACGGGGGGCGTAAATTGATAGGCTGTCTTACTTTATCACCCGATTTCAAGGACGTTGCTCATGGCGATCCCCGCGACCCAGATTCGCCGCGGCATGGTCATCGTATTCGAAGGCGAGCCCTACCGCGTGGTGGAGTTCCGGCACCACACGCCGGGCAACCTCCGCGCCATGGTCCAGGCCAAGCTCAAGAACCTGCGCACCGGCGCGGGCTTCGAGCATAGGTTTCGCGCCGCCGACTCGATCGAGCCGGCTTCGATGGAGACGCACGAACTGGAGTTCATGTACCAGGGCGGCGACCGCTACCACTTCATGAACACCGAGAACTACGACCAGCTCGAGATGGACGACGAGGCGTTGGGCGATGCGGCGCCGTGGATGCAGCCGGGCATGAAGATCGTGGCCGAGTACTACGATGGCCGGCCGGTGGGCATCAAGCTGCCGAACTCGCTCGTCCTCGAGGTGGTGGAGACGTCGCCGGTCATGAAGACGGCCACCAAGACGTCGTCCGCCAAGCCGGCCAAGCTCGAGAACGGCGTGACGATCAACGTGCCGGAGTTCGTGGGCACCGGCGACAAGGTGAAGGTGAACCCGGCGACGGGCGAATATCAGGAGCGCGCGAAGTAGTCGGGAGCGCGGTGAAGCGGACGAGTGTGCAGGCTGCAGTTGATACGGTGTCGTGCGGCGGTTAAAATGAACGTCTGCCGTAGCGCGATGGGACGCGCGAGCGTCCACCATGGTGGCTGTAGCTCAATTGGTTAGAGCACCGGACTGTGGCTCCGGGGGTTGCGGGTTCAATTCCCGTCAGTCACCCTCAACAAGAGACGGTTGGCAGTGGGCGGTTGGCAGTGGGTCGTTCGGAACTGCGGGCTGCGCGCTGCGGACTGTTGACCTGGAGTTCGAGTGTAGGTCGGTAGCTCAACTGGTAGAGCACTGGTCTCCAAAACCAGCGGTTGGGGGTTCAAGTCCCTCCCGGCCTGTTCGATGATTGAGATGACGAAGGGATGAGATGACCGCCACCGGCTGCCGCCGACGGCGGTGCCGTTGGCGGTATCGTCTAGGGGACTAGGACGGAGCCCTCTCAAGGCTCAAACACGGGTTCGAATCCCGTTACCGCTACTTGGGACGAGAGGCCCGTTCGTCTATCGGTTAGGACGGCACCCTTTCACGGTGCAGAGAGGGGTTCGACTCCCCTACGGGCTATCGAATCACGGTAGGACGGTAGGAGGGTGGGACAGTAGGACGGTTAGCTGTCAGCTCACGGCTCTGGGCTGGGAGTGATCGGTACGCGTAGTTCAGGGGCCGTAGCTCAGTTTGGTTAGAGCACTCGACTGTCACTCGAGAGGTCGCGGGTTCGAGCCCCGTCGGCCCCGTAGCTGTTTGCCCTGGTGGTGAAATTGGTAGACACGCCATCTTGAGGGGGTGGTGCCGAAAGGCGTCGCGGTTCGAGTCCGCGCCAGGGCATTCGGGCGATCGCATGGCGGTCGCTTCGCCAGCGTAGCTCAGTGGTAGAGCACCCGATTCGTAATCGGGCGGTCCTCGGTTCAATCCCGAGCGCTGGCTCTTGTTAGATATTCCAACGCCCCGTTCTCATGCGAGAGCGGGGCGTTTTGCGTGCGTGGCCCTCCGATCGGCAGGCCCGTCAGAAGCCGGTGCGGCGACTCCCGGACCGGTCCCACTTACCCTTGGAGCCAACCTTGGCCGTGATCGCGATCAGGGTTCCGTAGACGATCAGGCGCGGCTTGGCGTACCCCGGCGCGGCGGATGCATCGGATGCACGCGCGATCGGGGCAGGCCGGACTGACTGGGTAGGGACCTTATTCATACCGTATAGCTATCGACGTTCGGGTCCTCCGTCTATGGACAGCGGGCGCCGGGTTGTGTCGGTGCCCATGGAGTCTCCGGCCTACAGGACCCATTCCCCCCGACACCGCGGCGATCATTGCCCGACAGACTGCGGCGAGTGGCTGCCCTACGGTGAGCATGTGAACGCCGTTCTCTTCCACGCGCGCGGTCTCACCAAGACCTATCACATGGGCGACGTCGACGTCCATGCGCTGCAGGGCGTTGACCTCGACCTGGTGGAAGGCGAGGTCGTGGTGATCCTCGGTCCTTCGGGCAGCGGCAAGTCCACGCTGCTCAACATCCTCGGCGGGCTGGACGCGCCCTCCGGCGGCGAGGTGAACTTCCGCGACCACCAGCTGGTGGGCGCCGGCGATGCCGCGCTCACGCGATACCGCCGCGAGCACGTGGGGTTCGTATTCCAGTTCTATACTCTCCTGCCCAGTCTCACGGCGCGCGAGAACGTGGAGCTGGTCACCGAGATCGCGGAGCGTCCCATGCCGGCGGTCGAGGCGCTCCATCTGGTGGGGCTGGCCGAGCGGCTGGACCACTTCCCGTCGCAGATGTCGGGGGGCGAGCAGCAGCGGGTGGCGATCGCGCGGGCCATCGCCAAGCGGCCCGACGTGCTGCTGTGCGACGAGCCCACCGGCGCGCTCGACGCCGAGACGGGCATCGTCGTGCTCCAGGCGCTGGCGCGCGCCAACCGCGAGCTGGGCACCACGCTCGTGATCATCACGCACAATGCGACCATCGCCCAGATGGCCGACCGCGTGCTGCGCATGCGCAGCGGGCGCATCGCGTCCATCGAGGCGAACCCGACGCGGCGCGACCCCGCCGAGCTGGAGTGGTGAGCCATGCGGATGCTCAACCGGAAGCTGGCGCGCGACGTGATGGGGCTGGCCGGTCCGCTGCTCGCCGTGGCGATGGTCGCGGTATCGGGGATCGCGCTGTTCGTGACGCTGCGCAGCATGCGTGGGTTCCTGTCCGATTCGCAGGCCAACTACTATCGCGATTATCACTTTGCCGATGTGTTCGTGCTGGTCAAGCGCGCGCCGGCGTCGGTGGCGCGGCGCATCGCAGCGATCCCCGGCGTTCGCGTGGTGGAGCCGAGGATCGTGTTCGAGGCGGTGCTCGACGTGCCGGGGCTGGCCGAGCCGGCCGTGGGGCGGTTCGTGTCGATTCCGGCGTCGGGCGAGCCGCTGCTCAACGTGCCACACGTGCGCGTGGGGCGCATGCCGGCGCCGGGCGCGCCGCGCGAGGTGCTGATCAGCGAGGCGTTCGCGCAGGCCAACAAGCTCGTGCCCGGCGATTCGCTGGGGGCCGTGCTCAACGGCCGGTGGGAGCGCGTGCACGTGGTGGGCGTGGCGATCTCGCCGGAGTACATCTACGAGATGCAGGGCGGGGAACTCTTTCCCGACAACCGGCTGTTCGGGGTGATCTGGACGCCGCGGGCGTTGCTCGCCTCGGCCACGGGCCTCGAGACCGGGTTCAACGCCATGGCGCTGCAGCTCGCGCCCGACGCTTCGGAGCCGGACGTGATCGACGCCTTGGACCGGGTGCTGGAGCCCTACGGCGCGCTGGGCGCCTACGGACGGTCGGAGCATGTGTCGCACAAGTTCCTCACCGACGAGATCGAGCAGAACAACGTGGGCGCGGTGATCATGCCGGCCATCCTGCTCGGCGTCACGGCGTTTCTGCTCAACGTGGTGCTGTCGCGGCTCGTGGCCACGCAGCGCGGGCAGATCGCGCTGCTCAAGGCGTTCGGGTACACCAACCGCGAGATCGGCACGCACTACCTGTTGCTCGCGCTCACGCCCGTGGCGGCCGGCGCCGTGGTGGGCGTGCCGCTCGGGTTCCGGCTGGCGGAGGCCACGGCGGGGATCTACGCGCGGTACTATCGCTTCCCGGTGGCCACGGTCCGCCCCGACTGGGAGGTGGCGCTCGCGGCGTGCCTGATCGCGGCCGGCGCCGCCGTGGCGGGGGCGGCGATCGCCGTGCGCGCGGCGGTGCGACTCCCGCCCGCCGAAGGGATGCGGCCGCCCGCGCCGGCGTGGTTCGAGGCCGGGCTGCTCGAGAAGCTGGGCGTGCAGCGGTGGCTCGCGCCGTCGGCGCGGATCGTCGTGCGCAACACGGCGCGCCGGCCGCTGCGGGCGGTGGCGGCCGTCACCGGCATCGCGCTCGCGTTCGCGATGCTCGTGGTCTCGCGGTTCTCGTTCAGCGCCATCGACCGGATCAAGAACGTGCAGTTCCAGTACGTGCAGCGCGAGGACATCAGCGTCACCTTCCGCGAGGCGGCGCCGCGCACGGCCATCGATGCCCTGCGGAGGCTGCCGGGCGTGCTGGCCGTGGAGCCGCTCCGGATAGTGCCCGTGGCGCTGCGCCATGGCACGGTGGAGCGGCGCACGGCGCTGATCGCGTTGCCGGCGGGCGCGGAGTTGCGGCAGATCGTGGATCAGGATCTGCGCGTGCACCGCGTGCCGGCGTCCGGCGTGCTGCTCACCACCAAGCTGGCCGAGGTGCTGCACGTGGCGCCCGGCGATTCGCTGACCGTGGAGCTGCGCGAGGGCACGCGCCGCACCGCGCGCGTGGCGGTGTCCGCGGTGGCCAACGAGATGCTCGGCACCACCGCCTACGCGGATCTGGAGTTCGCGGCCCGGCTCACCGGCGAGCGGCGGGCGATCTCGGGGGCGCTGCTCGCGGTGGATCCGCGCCGCGAGGGCGAGTTGTATCTCACCCTCAAGGACCAGCCGGCGCTGGTGGGCATCGGCATCCGGTCGGCCGCGCTGGCGGGATTCGAGCGCACGGTGGCCGATTCGTTCCAGCTGATGCTCAGCATCGCGGTGATCTTTGCCGTGATCATCGCGTTCGGGGTCGTCTACAACGGGGCCCGCGTGTCGCTGTCGGAGCGGTCGCGCGAGCTGGCCAGCCTGCGCGTGCTCGGCTTCTCCAAGCGCGAGGTGACGATGATGGTGTTCGGGGAGCAGATCCTGCTCACCGTGGCCGGGATGGCGGTGGGCGTGGGGGTGGGCTATGGCCTGTGCGCGTTCGTATCGTCCGTGGGGAACACGGAGCTGTTCCGGATCCCGCTCGTGGTCAGTTGGGCGTCGTACGGGTTTGCGGCGGCGGTGATCGTGGGCGCGTTCGGCGCGTCGGGGTTGGCCATGCGGCAGCGCATTCGCGCGCTCGATATCGTGGAATGTCTCAAGACGGGTGAGTGAGTCATGACCAGGAAGACGCGGAGGATCGTGATCGGCGCGGTGGCGGTGGCCGCGGTGGCGCTCGTGGGCCTGTGGCTCGCGCGGCCGGCGGCGGTGACGGCCGATCTGGCGGTAGTCACGCGCGGGCTGCTGCGCGTGACGCTCGACGAGGACGGCGAGACGCGCGTGTTGCGCCACGTGACCGTGTCGGCGCCCGTGTCGGGCCGGCTGCTGGCCATGCGGCTCGAGGCGGGTGACTCGGTGGCGCGGGGCGACCCGCTGCTCACGATGGTGGCGGCGCCGCTCGATCCGCGGTCGCGCGACCAGGCCGAGGCGGCGTTGCGGGCGGCCGACGCCGGCATATCGCAGGCGCGGTCGGGGCTGGCGGTGGCGCAGCTCGCGATGGACGAGGCGCAGCGGGCGCTCGCGCGGGCGCAGGAGCTGCACCGGACGGGCGCCGTGGCGGACCGCGATCTCGAGAGCGCGGAGCGGTTGCGCGACACGCGGGCGCGAGGGCTGGAGATGGCGCGCGACCAGGTGACCGCGGCACAAGCGCAGCGCGCGAGCGCGCGGGCGGGCGTCGAGGGCGCGAGCTCGGCGTCGGCGCCGGAGGGCTCGCGGGTGGTGGTGCGTTCGCCGGTGGCGGGGCGGGTGCTGCGCGTGTTCGAGGAGCACGACCGGCTGGTGCCGGCGGGCACCGCATTGATGGATGTGGGCGATCCGCGCAATCTGGAAGTGGTGGTGGACGTGCTCTCGTCCGATGCGCAGGGCGTGCGGGTGGGGGCGCCGATGTTCG